>NZ_JBEHVV010000086.1:0-10959 GCF_040227395.1 Coprococcus sp. RTP21428st1_C9_RTP21428_210409 | reverse complement strand
CTGTATACATATGAGGCTGGTAACAACATATATACTCCGGATTCTGATGAGAATGTGATTATCAGGAGGGCTTATAGGTTTGATGAAAACAGTATGAATGTAAGTATTCCGGCTAAGAGTTATTCTTATACGGGAAAGCCTATAAAACCGGTAATTAAAGTTACGGATAATGATGGCTCTGTAGTAAATGCAGATGCATATGATGTTACATACTCGAATAATAAAAATGTCGGAACCGCTGTTATAAAGATTACAGGAAAAAATGAGAATATCGGCACACTCACAATGAAATTCTCAATAGTTCAGGCAGCATGCAAGCTTTCTGTTAAGAAGGATGGTAAGCAGGCCGCAGGTACATATACGCTTCTTCTGAACAGTCGTGGAACAGCATCTATGACCCTGGCAGCTACGACTTCAGGAAATGAGAAGATAAGGTACACAAGTTCAAACGAGAATGTACTCAAGGTCAATGACAGAGGAGTCATAACAGTCACAAAAACGGGTACAGCCAAAATAACAATATGCGCTAATAATAAGACAAAGTCAAATTATAAGCCATGCTCAAAAACAATCACTGTGAAGGTAAGAAAACCTCAGAGCATACAGGTTAAGAGTAAAAAGACACAGTATAATTATAAGAAGGGCGTGAAGAGAAGCATAGGAGCCTCAGCAAAGGGTGGAGTCAGACTTACATATAGTTCATCCAATCCTAAGGTTATTTCTGTAGCGAATAATGGAAAGATAACAATAAAGGGTGTTGGTAAAGCTATAGTTACGATAAAAGCAGGTGATAATGGTGTATATGAGCAGAAGGTAAGAAAGATTACATATTATGTAAGACCGGTGATGTCATCTGTGTCAATTGCCCATAACAGCAAAACACTAAAAGTAACAGTAAATAATCCTACTCCGAATTCAAAGGTTATCGTAAAAGTGTATGAATCGTCAAAGATGAAAAAACTGTATGGTAAGCCACATATAAAAACTGTAAAGAAAGGCAAGAAAGTAGTTATTACTGTGAATGTATCAAAGTATAGCAGATACTATCCTGTAATTTATGTGAAGAAAAATGGCGTTGAATCACAGAAGGTTACAAATAGCAGAGGAGATATAAGGAAGTAAAGGGGGCATTTCAGATGACGAGAGTAAAAAAACTTATAGCGGCAGTGATGATTGTCTTGGCTATATGTTCATTTGGTATGGTGCAGGCACACGCTGATGAGTCGGATTCGACTGATGCGGTAAAAACCTATTATTGCATAGCAAATTATCCAGTTGGAGTAAGATTAAGTACATCACCAAACGGAAGAGCGCTTGCATGGATAACCATGACCGAGTCTGAAGCAGCGGATGCGTATGTGTATGGAAAAATAGATTACAGTGAGGATAAAGACGAGCTGAAGATACGTGGACTTACCGCACAGTCCATGAGACTCTACTGCGAAAAACTGGCCATAGGCAGTGAGCCATGCAAAATAGACAAGATAATCTCATGTGGAGGCAGTATCATGACTCTTGAGGTTAAGTCTGGTTCATATCTAAAGTGCAATGAAGTCGTGGGGGCTCACCGTTTTGATATTGCTCCAAGCGGACAGGATAATAATGTGTACAAGCCTTCAGCCTTGAATTTATCAGAGGACAGTGCTGAGGTGATCATTTCAGATGATAAACCATATGTATATACAGGCAAGGTGATAGCTCCGACAGTACAGGTCAAGTATGAGGGAAGAGTTATTGAACAGGGTACAGACTATAAGGTCACCTATAAAGACAATATTAATGCAGGAACACAAGCAAAGATTGTGGTGACTGGATGTGGAGATTATGGCGGAGAGATCCAGAAGGAATTTACAATTAAGCCTGCAAATGTGCAGTCTGCATCGATAGATGTGGCATCTTGTGTATATGACGGAACAGCAAAGTTACCAAAGGTTACAGTGAAGCTGAATGGTGCGGTAATGGGCACTGATAACTATAAGATTACTTTAAAGAATAATGTATCGGCCGGAAATAAAGCGGAGGCAGCCATAGAGGGTTGTAAGAATTTAACTGGAAAAGTAAGTAAGACATTTACAATTTCTCAGGCGGATATAACAAAAGCGACAGTGACATTAGCTGCTAATTCTTATACATATAGCGGAAGTTATTTCAAGCCTGCAGTTACAGTTGCGTATGGAAGTGCAAAGCTGAAGGCATCAGATTATACAGTACAATACGCAAATAATAAAGAACCTGGTACAGCTACAGTTACTGTTACGGCAAATGGTTCCAACTGCGTATCAGGAAAGCGAGTTGTAAAGAACTTTAGAATTGAAAAAAAGGTACCAGTGATCTCGTTCAAGAGTCCTATATCAACAACATGGCACAATGCAAATGGAACACATGGCTTTGAGTGTGTTGCACCTAGTGATTGTCAGGGTACGTTTAGCTTCAAATCAAGTAATCCTAAATTACTTGCAATCAATGCGGCAGGTGGAAGAGTTCAGGTTATGAATAACAAAGCATTTGGCAGTGTAGTGATTACAGCTACCTTTACACCAAAGGGAGCGGATGCTGCGCACTATAGTACAAAGTCTATCACCAGAACTATAAAAGTGGTGCCAAACATAGTTAAGATAGCGAATAAAGAATCTAAAAAATCAGGACAGTTATATATACAGTGGTCTAATAGTAAGAAGGAGTATAATGCCAGCGAATATAGGATATATTATTATGGCTACAAGAAAGACAGTGAAGAGTGTGGACAGATGTCATTATACAATTCAAAGAGTAAGATAACGGGAACCAGTACAACCATAACCGGACTGAAGGCTGGAAAATATTATATTAAGGTTGTTCCTTGCTATAAGTCGGGCGGAAACGTGCAGAATGGTGCCAGCACAAGTGCTGTAAAGTGTGTTATTAAATAGTCGAAAGAGGAAATCTTATGGAATTTATGACTCCTGTGGATAAATATATGATATCGGGTGTCCATCGTATAAGAATAGGAAGTCTTGACGAGAATGAGATTGTGGTGAGAAGCCCGGAAATGATTGGTGTTCAGACCGAATTTGTGGAAAATGAAAATGGATGGAGTATATGCGATACTGGCAACCATAGCTTGACCGTGAATGGCAATCCGGTACAGTCAGGATACAAGCTTAAATGTGGAGATATTATAGAAGTCGATGCTTTAAGGATAATATACTGTGTGCAGTTTATCGGCGTGCTGATACAGAACCACTTAAAAGATGGTATTATTGTCAATCTGCCGTATATGGATTCTGAGAGGCTTCAATATGCGGATGTTCAGGAAAAAGACAGATTTTTTCACAGATCTCCCAGAAATACGAAGGAGCCGGTTATAGAGTCTGTGACAATTGAGAATCCACCGGCAAAACAGCAGATAGAAAAGAAGCCGCTCTTGATGGTTATAGGACCAACATTTACAATGATGATCCCTATGATGCTTGGAGGAGTTCTTGCTATGTACAGCTACAGATCATCAGGGAGCAATTCTGGAATGCTTATGTATACAGGTCTTATCACTGCTGCTGCATCTGCGGCTATAGGAGTGTTATGGGCCTTCATCAATATGCATTATGATAAGAAGAGAAATGCACAGGGGGAGCTTGACAGGAGATCTGGGTATGCCAGATATCTGAGACGGCAGATAAAACAGATAGCTTATAATCAGAACACTATAAAAAATGTGCTTGGAGATATGTACAAATCTCCTGATGTTATAACGCAATATACAGATCAGTCAACTGAATTGTGGAATAGGAACAGGAATCAGAAGGATTATCTGGTGGAGCGGGTTGGCCTGGGAACATTGGATGTGTCAGAGTATATAACTGTTCCTAAGATACGAATGGAACAGTCTGATGATGAATTGATACAGATCCCGGGCAAAGTAAAGGCTGTATATTCACGAATAAAGGATGTTCCGCAGGGCGTGGATCTCGGAGCTACAGGTATAATAGGTATAGTTGGAGCGGGAGATAAGAGCAAAGCATTTGATGTGGCAAGAACCATGATTGCACAGATAGCAGCGAATAATTCTTATCGTGATGTAAAACTTGCATTTGCATTCGATTCTGAAACTGATAGCAGTGAATGGATGAACTATAGGTTTATGCCGCATGTGTGGCTCGATGATTATAGTGAGAGACTGATGGCGTCAGATAGAAGCTCAGTGGACGACCTGTTTTTCAGAATTATTGATATTCTGAGAGACCGGGAACAGAAAGATTATACTATAGAGAAGCGACAGTTTACTCACATTGTGTTGTTTGTTGCTGATACTTCTCTGCTGGAAGGGCATGCGATAAATAAGTACATAACAACAGATGCACAGAAATATTCTTTCACAGTGGTAACCTTGGCTGATAAGGAATCGCAGTTGTTGAATGACACTACTTATGAGCTTATAATCGACAAACAGTTTTCGGGAATCCATAGGATGAAGACGGATGAGTATAGCCATGTAGATTTTGATAAGGTGACAGAAAGTCAACTGGCAGCTTTTGCCGACAGAATAGCAGTTATAAAGGTGAACGAAGATGTGGAGGCTGGCGGTATACCCGACAGCCTTACATTTTTTGATATGCTGGGAATACAAAGGCTGGAAGAATTGCGGGTTCTCGACAGATGGAAGACAAACAAAAATTACAACAGTATGCGGGCTGTCATAGGTCAGTCGGCTGGTGGCAAGGACTGTATTCTTGATGTACATGAGAAATATCATGGTCCCCATGGGCTTGTTGCGGGAACTACAGGATCGGGAAAGTCGGAGACGCTGCAGACATATATTCTCTCAATGGCGATAAACTACAGCCCTGATGATATAGGCTTTTTCATTATTGATTATAAGGGCGGAGGAATGGCAAACCTGTTTGATGGTCTTCCACACATGATAGGAGCAATATCGAATCTGTCAGGAAGTGCGATAAAGAGAGCTATGGTGTCCATAAAGAGCGAGAATATGCGAAGACAGAGAGTCTTCAATGAGGCCGGAGTGAACAATATTAATAATTATACCAAGCTTGTAAAAGCCGGTGAGGTAGAACTTCCGGTACCACATCTGTTTATAATAGTGGACGAGTTTGCCGAGCTGAAGCGAGAACAGCCGGAATTTATGAAGGAGCTTATAAGTGTTGCACAGGTTGGACGAAGCCTTGGTGTTCATCTGATCCTTTCTACGCAGAAACCAGCAGGAACAGTCGACGAAAATATCTGGTCGAATTCCAAGTTTAAGCTGTGTCTTAGAGTGCAGGATAAGCAGGACAGTAAAGAGATGCTGCACAAGGAGGATGCTGCTTTTATAACTCAGGCAGGAAGGGGATATCTGCAGGTTGGAAATGATGAAGTGTATGAGCTATTCCAGTCTGGCTGGAGTGGAGCTGAGTATCGGGGAGATGCGGTTTCTGGTGAAGATACACGAACTGCGATACTTTCAGCTTCTGGTTCGGAGATTATAAGAAAGAAGAAAATTGCCAAAGTGTCAAATCCGGCAAACAGCGTAACGCAGTTGGATGCGGTTAAAGAGTATTTGGCCAAGGTAGCAAGAGAAAATGGATATAACAGAGATTATAGTTTGTGGATACCACCAATAGCTAATCCTATATTTATAGACGATATAGATGATGAATATCCGATAAATAAATCAGATGATGCATATTCATTGGTGGCAACTATAGGAATGTACGATGATCCATCAAGGCAAAGTCAGAAACCATATAGGATCGATATTGCGGATGCTGGAAATATTGCAATATGTGGAACGAATGTAAGTGGTAAAAGTACCTTTGTTCAGACACTTATTGCATCATTGATAACCAGATATAAAGCTTCAGAAGTGAATATATACATAGCAGACTTTAGCAATAAATCTTTGCGGTGCTTTGAACAGGCTCCACAGGTTGGCGGCTTTGTTAGCGAGGATGATGACGACAGAATTAGGAAACTGATATTCTTAATAAACAGGATTATATCTACAAGAAAAAATATTCTTGGTGGAATAAGCTTCAACTCCTATAAAAAAGTTAACAAAAACGATATGCCTGCAGTAGTGTTCATAATAGATAACTATGCTGGATTTCGTGAAAAAACAGCAGAAATATATGATGATAATATGCAGAAGATTGTTCATGATGGTACTGCATATGGAATATATACGATTGTAACTGCAAATGGATTTGGTAATACGGGAATACCTGGAAGGATAGAAGACAATATATCTGAAACAGTGGCATTGAGCCTGAATGAAAAGTATATGTACTCATCGGTTCTGAGAACAGGAAGAGTGGAGCTTGAACCGGAAAATCTAAAGGGAAGAGGACTCATAAAGGTCGATGGAGAAGTAATGGAATTCCAGACAGCGATAGCTACGGATAGGTGCGATGATATGGAACGTATAGAGTTACTTCGCAATATGTGTGCATCTATGGCTGAAGGAGCTACTGAGGTAGCGGAAGGTGTTCCTGAAATTCCAGAAAAACCTACGTGGGAGATATTCAAGAGGCGTAATGATGTTGCACAGATGTGTAATGGATATATGCTGCCGATAGGATATGACAGTGTAAGTGCGGAGGGATATGGAATAGACCTTAGGAGAACATTCTGCTATACAATTACGGGCAGAGCAAGAACTGGTAAGAAAAATGTTATGCGGTTATTGATGAATGCAGCACTGATGAGAAATGCAGATATAGTTGTTATAGAACATGGTTCCAATGAGTTCAAGCTTGATTCGGAATTGTTGGGAGCAACGTATATAGATAGCGAAGCAGCACAGGCAGATTACTTTACAATGCTGGTTCCAGAATTTGTGGAGAGAAATAAGTTTAAAAATCAGGTAAAGGAACAAGGCTATGATGAGAATGAAATATATAGCCAGATGACCCGGTTTAAGGAAACATACATTTTTATTGCAGATATGGAAGCGTTTTTAAATACATTGTATTCGCCGAGTGAAGGCATTACAAGAATTGTCCCATTTATAGAGAATGTTGTAGAGAAAGGCGCTCTGCACAACATATTCATTATAGGGTTGATTGATACAGCAAGTCAGTCAGAATGTCGTGGACGAAAAGTATATGATGTTATGACTGGATATCATATGGGAATACAACTGGGTGGCAATTGTGCTGAAACTTCATTTTTTAATTTTACTAATCTATCATTTACAGAGGCAAATAAGATATACAAACCAGGTATAGGTATGATCCCACAGGATAATGATGATCGGAATGTATCGCAGATAATTATACCGTTATACAGGAGGCAGATAAAGCATGATTAAGTCCAGGTTGATTATGCCAGAAATAAATCAAGAATTTGATGTTCAATATAATGAGAATGCACAGGTTTGTGATGTGATAACGGATACTTTGGATGTTGTATCGCAGTATCTGCGAACAGGCTATGTGAATCGTGAGCACTGGGTATTAGTGTTACCGAGAGAAGGCATGGTTATGGATCCAGATAGAACCTTGAAAAGTTATCATGTTGAAAATGGCGATAAACTGATACTCATGTAGATGAAGGATGTGTGATGTTAGTATCGTAAAGATACTTGACAAGTACAGGGGGGATGAAAATAATGGGGAATAGAGGCGTGCTTTTATATGTAGACTTGGGCAAGCTTGAAGATGAACCATACAGATTGTCAAAGATATATGATACACTTGGACAGTATATTGATGATATCAGACGTCAGAGAGACATAATATACATAAGCAAGATGGCGGAATCTCTGGATATATCATCCCTGGACAGATATCGTGCTCAACTGGTAGACGAATATGATCGGCTTGGAACTCTGAAGAAGATTCTGGATGAGGCATACGATCTATATAAAGAATGTAATGAAAAATTCGAGGCATCTGGACAGACTCTGTGCAACCTATATGCTGAAACTCCATGGTATGAGACCAGTGAGGGAAAGCTGGCTATAGGTATAGGTGTGCTTGTGGTTACTGCTGCAGTGGCGATAGTCTGCCCTGCTGTACTAGGGGCGGCGGCCGCCACGGTAACACAGTCTATAGCGACATCTGCTATTATTGGTGCAACCACGTCAGGCGTTATGAATGGAATAGCTTCCATGAATTCCGGCAACTCATTTTATGATGGATTTGCAAGTGGCTTTGAATCTGGAGCAATATTGGGTGCAATCAGTGGTGGATTAGGAGCCGGGATATCGGCAGTTGCAACCGGGGCAGAACTGACAGTAGGAAGAATAGTGGCAGTAAAAGCTGTGAATATGATATCTGATGCGACTGTAGATACTGTGGTATATGCATATCATTCAGACAAGTACGATAAGAGTATTACTGGTGTAGACATAGTCAAGACTTGGGCAGCGAGTGCTGTAACATCGCTTGTTATGCAGTCGATTATGGATGAATGTAATGATAGGACTCAATCACCAGATAAGAACAGTAATTCAATTAATTTTAAGAATTCGTTGGATAATCAAAGTAAAGCTAATAGTAATAAGCCCACAAATACAGTCACATATAGACGTGTTCAAGGAGGAACTGGAGACAAAGCAAGTCAACAGAGAATATTAATTGATAGTGAAGGAAATGTATATATAAATAAGAAAAATGTAAATTTGAATGTTAGTGTGGATAACGGAGAGCATTCGCAGTATTATATAGAAAATAAACGACCTGGTGCTGATATTTATGAATTTGAAGTTCCTAAATGGTTAGATGATATGGTAAACGAGTATATCGTGCCGGAAAAGAATTATAGAACAAATCCTTTAAATCAGGGGAGATGTGCGCCAAAGCTAAATGATCCCACAACTCCTGGAAGATGCATAGAATTTCCTGCACCGTGGATTGAATGGATTGAGGAATATGCTACAAATGGAAGAATAATAGCAGGAGGGGGGTAGGTGAAAGATAAGAAATAGAATAAGGTAAGCTTAAAATTGTTGAAAAAAATAATTGGAGGATTGGTTTAATGAAAAAAACGATTTCGATAATGACAGAGGAGTTTGTAAATGAAAAAACAGGCGAAAGCGTAGAGGGTATAACTATAATGATTGATGGAGTTATAAAAGATTTATTTGATATTATTAAGCATGAAAAAAAAGAATACAGCGATAACGTAAGTATAGTTCAGGATGCTTTAATGAAAGGTTTAGAAGAAATAAAAAATACTATATAAGCTAAGGTAATTATCATAGAATTTGCGATTTGCAAAAATACATTGTTTCCATAACAATTAGTATAGTGGAAACAATGTATTTTTTATAGTAACATGAGAAAAAAACATGCTGATTGACTATGTTGTACACACTACGTCAGAGGCAAAACAAATTGCTGGAGAAACAGGTGTAACACATGAGGAGAAAAATACGTATTTAAAGAATCGCAGATATTATTTTGATGCTGTTACCAAAACAATGGTTAGAAGTATGTCGGTTTTAGATAGTGGAACAATAGATGGAATGGCTACGGATGAAAATGGGAAGGCTTTAATATTACTGATATCAGATCATCTTGATTGGAAAAATGAGTATGATCATTTACTAAGACTACAAGAAAAAATAAATTCTTATATTACATTCTGCGAGGAACATCAATGGAGAATTAACAGTAAAAGAGTTTGTTGATTGGTACAATGATATTGACAACTATAGACCAGAACTGCCTAGTAATAACCGTAGTCACAAATATGAATAAGGAAGAATCTAATGGATATATATTTAGTAGCAAAATTAAAGAAATATGATGATTTTATTTCCTGTTATAATGAAGGAGATGAGAAAAAAATGTACAAAGGTAAATCACTGCTATTTTATTCATTATCAAATAATGATGCAGAAAGCCGTTATTTAATAACAATTTTTTTGATCAATAAGGGTGCTGATGTTAATGTAGTAAATGAGTGTGGTGAAAATCTTTTGCATATATTGCTTTCAAGAGTGAATCACAATATAAATCAGACGGTGGAGTTGTGCAAAAAGTTGATAGATGGAGGTGTGGATATAAACCAAATAGACGAAAAAGGAAGAGTCCCACTACAGTATTTGATTAATTTAAAATTTACAGATGAGGAACTTGAACCTTTATATAAAATCTGGTTTGCACAAAAAAATATTCTGGTTAATTACAAGAATGCATGGGGAAAAACGCCATTGGAAATTGCTGCTCAAATGCCGTACAGAAAAAAATTAGTAGAAAGGTTAAAATTATATGAGTGATGTAGTAAGTTTTATTTCAGATGCTGGTGGAAGCGTTGTTTCAAAAAATATATTGATACGGAAGAGTATTTGAGTGATGCAGATAATATGAGCATCTGTGATTTTAATACAATTGCAAATATTGAACCGGCAATTCTCACAATATACAACTGTAAAGTTGGAACTGATTTAGAATTGGTGGATGAGAATGGAAAGAAATATTTCTTGGATAACAGTACAGGAAAGAAATTTAAAGTATAGGACATATTCTGGGCACTCGGTAAGAAGTAAATGAGTAGCGTAAGAAGCCGATGCAGATAGTAAATACATTGTTTACTTAACAACACTTGTTATGAAAACAATGTATTTTTTTACAATCAAATTAAGAAAAACTAAACGACTGTTGACAAAAATAATGAACGATGTAATACTATTGCTTGGCAATAATATAAAGGAGATGGTGTTGTGTCGCGGGAAGATGATGTTGGAGCTGCGGGCGTTGGAGAAGCTGCGAAAGATAGCAGAGATGAGCTTGAAGACATTTTAAAAGCGCTTGAAGCTGGTGATTCTGACAAGCATGGACCCAATGTGAAGATCATTATAGGTGTAATAGCTGGGATCGTATTGGCTTCAGTTGTGTTAATCAGCATAATGGTTAAAATAAGAATGCACAGGTTCGTGATGTGATAACGGATACTTTGTATGTTGTATCGCAGTATCTGCGAACAGGCTATGTGAATCGTGAGCACTGGGTATTAGTGTTACCGAGAGAAGGCATG
>NZ_JBEHVV010000085.1:0-11278 GCF_040227395.1 Coprococcus sp. RTP21428st1_C9_RTP21428_210409 | reverse complement strand
GGTATGGTGAGATCGACCATCTTGATAACATCATCGCCCACCGTGATACGTGACAGCTTTGGAAGCTTCTCAAGCTCAGTCTTCACATCCATACATCTCTGTACACACTGATTCTCGAAGTTCTCCTTGATGGCAACCATATCCTCGATACCCTTCTCAACGCGCTCCTTCTCCAGCTTGATAAACTCAATAATCTGAAGAAGATTTGCCAGAAGTTCCTTTGTCTGACTGTAGGTATCCGGAACCTGCACATCCTGTCTGATCGTATTGGCCATCTCGAATACACCCATCTCCACTAGTGTATCCGCCGTCTGTCCCTTGAATCTCATGATTTCATTCTTCGCGCGGTCAAGGGCTTTCATGCTCCTGTCGTACTTCATGAGACTTGTCTCAAATAACTGTCTGAGGGTATCCATGTCTTCATCCAGTACATTTCCACCGGACACATCTATGTCATTTGTATCGACTATTCTCTTTACATCCTTGTACAGATCCACCATGAAACCATACTGCTTATAGTAATCGCTGTACGCCTTCTCAGCTTCTTTGAATATGCGGTTCATATCCGCAAGCACCGCATCTCCATTGGCTATGGCTGTATCTGCATCGGCTGCAGATATCTCCTCACGTACATAGCTGCCATCGCCGTATGTGCGGTTGATGTTCTCTATCGCATACTCTATGCTTCCCTCAAGCTTGCTATACGCCTTCTGGTCAGCCTTCTGCTGCTGCATCAGCGACGCCTCTATCAACGTGAGCCTTGCCAGCTCATCGTCCATCTCCCTGAGATTGTCCTCAGACGTCGGATAGAGCTCTCCTGCCCCGGCAAATACCGCCATGTCAAAGCCTCTCTTCTCTATGGTCTTCTGTATTCTGTCCATTGACTTCTTCAGCGCATCCATGAGCTTCTTCTTGTCCTCAAGATCCGGCGCATGCTCCTTTGAAACCGCCAGCATAGCCATAAATTCCTGTTCAAGCCGTTCATCTGAAATGTCCAAAGTCTCCTTGTATTCCTCCGGTATTCCGTCCTGCCATGCCGCAGCAGCCACGCCTGCACCATCTGTATTATCAGCAACTCCCGCATTCTCAGACTTCGGCAGATACGGTTCGAAATACTCCGTCCACTTGTATTGGATATCCTCTATATTCCTTGTAAGCCCCGCAAGCTTTGACTCAGTCTCTCCAACCGTCGTCGACCACTTCAGCACATCGCTCTGAAGTCCTGACAGCTTTGCCACAAGGTCAGACTTCCTCTGCTTATACTCGGCAAGTCTCTGCTCCTCCGGTCTTGCAAGATCCGACAGCTGCTCTATCATGACAAATGTCTGTCTTCTGTCAGATTCCTTCTGCTGACTCTGCTGCAGGTCTCCATATCTCTCGGTGTTATTCTTAAGCTCCGTCTCTGTAACCTTGATCGATGTCTTAAGCTCCTCAAGCTCATCCTTCTTATCGAGCAGTGCCTGGTTCAGCTCTCTCTCCCTGTCCTCGGCACCTGTATATCTCGCATCCACAAGCCTTGTGACAAATGCAAGATCCTCCTGATAAGTCGCAAGCTTCTCATTTATCAGACTGATCTCCTCCGTGAGACCTGCTATTTTATCAGCATTTGCCTTTCTGGCGTCCTCTATGGAGTCCTTAGACATGAAATATTTCCTGTCTCTTCCTATGATAAGCATGTTCTCGGCGGGAACTATCGCTGAGTCTGAAAGCTTATCCATATCGTACACCATTACACATTCGCTGCCGGTGTCTATCGAACCGAGATTTATATCGTCCTCCAGACTATCAAATCCCTTTGTCACAACACTGTACGGCAGGTATGGATTTGCCTGAAGCAGCTCCTCCTTTGTATCACCCGGGAGTGCCGACAGATAATCCGCACCATGCATGGCCATGAGCCCATGTCTGGTGGAGATGTAGTTTATCACAGTCTCAGCACCCTCCGACGGCGGAAATGGTCTGCCATCCTCATAGCATTTCGCAAGCTTTGTCAGTCTGTCGATCTCCTGCTGGCGCTTGATCGTCTCTGTTATGGTGCCCCTAATCCTGTCATTTATAACACCTGTTATATCCTGTGGATTCTCCACAGAGTATACTGCCATGATGCTGTCGAGCTGGCTTCCCGACTGCCTGTACGCCTCGGCGTCAAGCCTTGCATCCTCGCAGCTTCTTTCCAGCGCATCATACTCAGCCTGCACAGTCGTCAGTCTGTATCTGTCATCGTACAGCTTTGTCCTGCCATCTGCTATGGCTATCTCCAACTCTGTCATCTCAGCAAGTATCCTGTCAGACTCCTCCTGAGCCTTGTTCATCATATCCTTCACATCACCCACTACGAGCAGGTTGACCGATGCAGCCAGCTCACTTATGCGGGCACTTATCTCATCAATCTTGGCTGTGGCATCAGCGATATTGTTCTCCGCCACCGCCTGGGCGATCTCGCCCTCCCTCATGACCTTTCTGCAGTACTCCGCCTCCTCAAGTGCGTGATCATAGCTGGTCTGGGCCTCTTCCCTTGCCGCCATGAGCTCTGCAAGCTTCTTCTCATCACGGATGCGTCTGTTGTACGCATACACCGCCATCTTCTCACTGGATGATCCGATGTTGTTTCTTATATTGTCGACTATCAGTCTGCTCTCTTCGTACTGTCGCTTATTCTCCCTGTATACAAGGTAGTCATTTGCACTCTCCTTGTAGCCGATCTGGTTTTTCAGCTCCGCAAGCTTCTTCTCATTGTCCTCTATCTGCGTGGCAGTGTCATCCATCTTGCGGTTCATGTCCTCAAGGCGCAGATAATCCCTGGTGACCCTGAGATTTGCCAGACGCTTGTTCTGCTGTTCCATCTGCTCCCCGGCGTCAGCCTTTGCCTTCGCCAGCTCCTCCATATGGGTGTCGCCCTCCTGTGTACACGCCCTTCCTGTGGCATACACATCGGCCAGGCCCTTACATATCCTGTCGTTGTCCTCGTAGAGACCTATGCATGAGTTCACCTTGCCCTCGAGCACATTTATCAATTCTATCTGGTGGTCATAGTTGGCTATGTCACGCTTTCTCTGTGCCAGAACGTTCAGCTTGTCCTTGATGTCGAGAAGAGTCTCTGCCATGGTGTCTTCCTCACCGTTTCGTCCTGTCTTTGTGGCAAATGCCTTCTCTATGATCTCCTCTATAAGCAGATCCTCCACGACCTTCCTTGTGGTCCTGTAATTTGTCTCAAAATACGTTCTTACATGCCCCTCTGTCTTGTTGATTCCTCGTATGATTTCCCAGTGGCTCTCGTGGAGACCATAGCCACTTATAAATCTCTGGTACTCGCCCTTCTTGTCAAATACCCTGACCTCCAGGCTCATATCCCTGTGTCCGAGATCCTTGAGATATGTCTTTAAACCGTTGAATGTGATCCTCTCATTCCCCTCCGACAAAGGAAGGTTCACTATGTCATTCTTGTTATATTCCCTGTAGAAAATGCAGTAATTAAAATACTCTATGGATGCAGTGTCCTTCTGTACCTCCCCGGCATCCGCCGTATCCTTTGCCTTTCTGGCACAGAATCCGGTGGTCATGTATCTGTAGCCATCCTTTATATCCGCCTCGTCAAGCTTCCACTCGATCAGCGAATGGATGACTGTGTTGCCGCCGCCCGCACGGAAAAGCTTCTCCACAGGCTGCTTCTCATCCAGAGTACAGTTCGGTATCAGGTTCTGAAGGAGCAGAAGCATGAGAATACTCTTTCCTCCTCCATTTGCCAGATCATACAGCGTGTTCTTGCCATACATTCTCATGGTGAAGTCATCGTACTGCTGTGTACCAAAGTTATATTTTACATTGTTGACCCTTATCCTGTTGATACTAGGCATCCTCTTCTTCACCTCCAAGCAGCTGATACAGCCGTCCTCTGTATTCCTCAAAATAGTTCTCCGACAAAGCCTTCATCCTGTCTGTCGGATAGTACCTGTCCGCATTCTCCACAAATAACCGCTGGGCCGACATGAAGTTGAACACCAGCTTCACATAACCCGCCCGGGATGCCTTGGACGCCCTGGCGCTGTCGCCCTCCTGATTGCCCGTCACCGCCGGGAGCTCATCCCACAGAAGCGCTATCGCCTTGAAGCTGTCCTGCTCCACCTCATCAGTTGACAGAACATCAAGCTTCTTCGTTATGTCCGCAAGATATTTGCTTGTCTCATCTATAATGTTCTCTGACTTCACATACTCCCTGAACTGATAGCTGGATGAATCCTTGTAAAAATAGAGAAGTGTCATATACATAATGAAGTAACACAGATAGAGCTCCTTGTTCAGACGAAGTCCCAGAAGCTTCTTCATATCGTCATTCGTATAGCCAAATACCCTGTTGCCCTCTCCGGCTGTTATATACAAGCTGTCATTGTACTCGTACAGTGACAGGTTCATCTTCTTCATCATATTCATGACGATGTCGTACACCTCGGCATTGCCGTAGAATTCATCGTACAGCGGGCCGTTGTCGGGATGCTTCTTGCAGATCTCCTCACCTGATATTAACTTGGAATATATCTCTATCGCCTTGTCCAGATTCTTACTTTCCATCTTTTTCTCCTATTCTCCGTACAATCACTCTCAGCTGGTTTTGTTAAACTGAATTCCCGTAACGTACATGTCCTCGCCAATCTGTATCTCTTCGTCTGGATGGAATTCCAGTGTAAATGTCATGCCTCTGAACGCATCCAGTGTGAGTTCCGGTGCATACATCTCACGGGAGAGACCGGATCTGCTGCCACCAGCCTGATCTCCAGATACAGATGCCGCCAACGTTTTTTCGTCAACTTTCTTTATTCTCTCTATGTGATCTACCAGCATTCCCTCCAGCATAGTGTCCGGCTTTGCCAGTATCTCATCCACGCTGTATCTGTCCTTCTGAGCCAGGTGTGTGAGGAAGGAATAGTAATCTTTGTTGTCGTAGATTTCTTTTCCAAACTTAACTTCAAGTATTCCATTGAATTCCTTGAGACTCAGATGTCCCCATTTGTTCAGCTGGTCAAGGAGTTCGTGGAACAGCTTTGTGAAGTTGGCACTTATCTGTTCATCGAGAAGTTCATCTTCGTAACGGAAGTTCGGATCAATCTGCTCCTTCTTCACCTTTGTGGTCTTCGCATTGTCCTCGGACTTCAGCGTGAGCATGTGATCTATGGATGTCATGCTGAACGTTTTCACGATCCTCGGAGCGAAGAGAGGCGCAAGTATGGTGAGTATCTTATCCGGTCTGTCCTCTTTTATGATACTCTGAAGCTGTCCTGCAAAGTCAAATGCAGGTCTAAGCTTCTGCAACTTTGCCTTGTGTATGATATTGTCCGATATGTTCTGCAGCTCCATGGTGCTGCTTATCAGACTTCCGTGCTTGATGATGGTCCTCTTGAGTTCAAGCTCAAGCTGGCTTATCTCCTCCATCGCTTTCAGGTTGCCCTTGCCCATATTATCATAGCTCGCCTTAGTGATCGCTTTGTCCACCAGAGCTTTGTTCTTGGCAAAGAGCTTCTGCTCGTCAGCGAACCATTTGCCGACGGTCTTCATATAATTCTCGTACTCCTCCGCGCCCTTGAACACGTCGATGGACAGAAGATTTACTATCTCATCCTTCTCGCGGATCAGCCTGTTCACCTCGCTATTGATCCTGCGCACGACCTCGATACCGCCACGGAAGTTCTCTCCAACGATCATCTTTTCCAGAAGAAGCTGCTGCACGTTGATCTTGCTCTCGTCCTTGATCTCCTTGGTGTCCAGATAGAATTCGATTCCATCCGCAGTAATGAAATACAGGACCTTGCCATCCACTATATGGCTGTCTATCAGCTTCACTCGTCCCGTCTTGCGCTGCTTCTTTCCCGGATCATAGAACGTGAATTCAAATGCTCTTCCGTCGTTCTTGATCTTGTCAAATATATACATTATCAGGTCAGCCCTGTCATCTCCCGCGATCTCCACATCGAAATCACGGTCAAGGAGCTGCCCCATGAATTCCTCATATTCATCGTATGACACTTCACGCTCATTGAAGCTGTTCTCCTGAATAAAAAAACGCAGAATCGCCATGGTTATATAACCCATGTCCAGCTGTGCATAACGACCTTCCTTATACTGCGCAAATGTGGTCTCAGCCAGAACAAAAAACGGGTAATATTTCCTCAGATTCTGCATTCTTGCATTATGTTCTTCAATTATGTCATTTATCATCACGTATTTGAGTGCCATGTTTTCTCTATCTCTGTACTTTCCTGATTATAATAGATCTTATACCATATACTTTTCCTGATATATCTGCCCATATTCTGAGACACCTATCTTCTCTATCCGCATATGGACACACAGATTTAGTATACCATGACACTTTTGTTCACACAACGATATTTATATTCCGTACTTCAGCTCATTTATCGATCTTCCACACACTGTCAACATGAATTCCGTGGCACTCTCACTGTTCTGTCCCACATCATTCAGCCCGACATATCCCGGCTGATAGCCCTCGCAGTCACCCTCTATCTGAAACTGGACTGTGACCGTCACCTGCTGCCCCTTATATGTGGCATTCCCTTCAAACTGCACTATCTGACTTCCGTCCGTCGCGACAAATGCCTGCCAGTGTTCATCGCTGCAATAGGCATCCAGACCATCCCCATAGGTTGTGTCTCCATCCGGGAATATCTTCTGTTCCTTTATATAATCTATCCTCTTATCCGGAATATCGGCTGCATCTTTGCCGATCCCCGCCTCACCGATACCTGTCACGCACATGGACAATGTGAGTATGACTGCCAAAAGCTTGCAGAATTTGTTCTCCCTAAACTTCTCCCACCGCTTGATATTCAGTGCAAATGCAAGGATTCCTCCCACGATCGCACCACCCACATGCGCATAGATATCTATATTCTTCTCATTTGTATACAGAGCATATATGACCACAACAACTATGGATATCATCATATCTTTTCTGCTTGCTTTCCTGTTGCCCATGAATGTCAGGAACACAGCAGCACATATGATTCCGAACACCGCCCCTGATGCTCCTATAGAGAAATGCATTCTGTCAGGATCAGTCATATGATACACATTCATGGATATGATCCCGGCAACAATTCCTGATACAAAGTATATGATAGTCGTCCTCAGGGAGCCAAGTTTTCTCTCCACCGTGGAGCCAAACATATATAGTGCAAACATATTGCCAAAGAGATGATCAAAGCCAGAATGCAGGAACATCGCCGATATAAGTCGTCCATACTCGCCATTCAGCTTCACGTACTGATAGTTGAGTCCACCGGTTCTGGAGTAATTGTCCACACCGATGCACATGATGCCAGCTATGACATTTGCCACTATCAATGCAATCGTAACTATAGGGATCGTCCTCTTTATCTGTGGCTGTGGGGAAGCTCCACCGCCCATCTGCTCAGGTCTGATCACATATGCTGTGTCCTGGTCAATATCCTGCTCAAATCTCCCATAGTCATCATGTTCAAAGCCATAGCCGAAATTGTTTTCTTCCATATAATACTCTCCTGACAATGCCCTCCACGGCTGGCATCCACATACTGTTCATTGTTTTACACGATACACTGTTTTTCCACCTTGCAGTACCATTCTTCACACCTTTTTTCTTAGTCGAATACTCTCTTAAGTACCTCGTCCTCATACAGAACCTTCTTGGCAAGTTCTCTGTAGTTCTCCTCGTGAAGGTATGTGTGTCTGTGAGGCTTGATCTGAGGAGCCATGTCTATCGCCTTTGCAAAATCCTCTCTCTTGAGGTCAAGTGTGGCTACATAATCCCAGAAACCAGTCTTTTCAAATATTGCATTTACCCTGACATATCTGTGATCCTGGACAACAGCCATGATATATGTGGCAATTCCCACCTGGATTCCATGGAGCTGTGGCTGTTCAAGCATCTTGTCAAGTGCATGTGAGATCAGGTGTTCACTTCCGGATGTCGGTGTGCTTCCGCCTGCAATCTCATTAGCAACACCGCTCATGGCAAGGGAATCGAGAAGCTCCTTCAGGAAGAGGTCATCCTTGATCGTCTCAAATGGTGTTCTGACGAAACTGTTCACTGCCTTCTTCGCTATCATAACTGCAAAATCGTTCATCTCAGAGTATCCCAGTTCAGACTCGAAGAGCCAGTCATAGAGGGATGTGATCTTGGATACCATATCTCCGATTCCCGAGTAAAGGAATCTCTCCGGTGCAGACTTAATGATCTCCGTATCCGCTATGATTCCGTATGCCATCCTTGCAGGCACCGATGTACGCCGTCCATTTACCATAAGTGATGCGCTGGCACTTGAGAATCCGTCCGATGACGCCGATGTCGGAATACTTATAAAAGGAAGCTTTCTGAGATATGCCGCATACTTTGCCACATCAATAACCTTTCCTCCGCCGATACCCACGATCACCTGGGCCTTCGCATCTATATCAAAT
This sequence comes from Coprococcus sp. RTP21428st1_C9_RTP21428_210409, assembly GCF_040227395.1. NCBI lineage: Bacteria > Bacillati > Bacillota > Clostridia > Lachnospirales > Lachnospiraceae > Coprococcus > Coprococcus sp. RTP21428st1_C9_RTP21428_210409. The sequence continues at coordinate 2,827 of NZ_JBEHVV010000085.1, read as the reverse complement.
GCCAGCTTGATTATATCCTCTATATTGGTGGAATCCAGCTCTCTGTACTCCACAACTGTCACATTTTCTTTCTTCAGAGAATCCATGACCTGCTGTCCAAACATGTCTATGAGTCCATTTCCAAAATAAATAACAGCATTCTTCATCCCGGAAGCACTTATATATTTGCCCAGATCATTCAGGGTTCCCTTTCCGATCTTAAGAATGGTTGGTATTGCTATATGACTTCCTGCCATCTGTTTATCCTCCTAAATACATTTCTACCATTATACATTATATGATCAGCAAAAATAAACAAGACAATACACATTTTGTCTCATACCTTTACTTACCTTTCTAATTTCTAACCATGTCTGCCTTATGCTGTTTTCATATCCTTTAAATTTCTTACAGCATCTTCATATTTTTACCCGAAAAACACATTTTCTACACAACTTCTCCAAAATTAGAACACATTTTCTCGGTATATTATTAACTGTAAACAGCGAGAGCGTAAGCGAGTTGTTTACATCCCCTTTTTCATAAACGACTGCAACACCCTCCCCTCACATAATGTAGTTGCAGTCACTCCCTTTTAATACAAAAAGAAGAGGCTGCCAGAGATGGCAGCCTTTTCTTTTTGTATTCAGATAATTTATAATTACTCACTTCTGAGCGCTATAACAGGATCCTTCTTAGCTGCAAGTCTCGATGGGATAAGTCCTCCGATCAATGTCAGTATAACGCTGATGATTACCAGCATCACTCCACCCTTCCAAGGAAGCGCCGATACACCGGCAACGTTGATATAACTCTCTATCACCTTACTGATCGGTATATTGATCAGCACCGTCACGCCGATTCCTATGAGTCCTGAGAAGAGACCTATTATAAATGTCTCCGCATTGAACACTCTTGAGATATCCTTCTTTGAAGCTCCTATGCTTCGCAGAATACCGATCTCCTTTGTTCTCTCAAGAACTGAGATATATGTGATTATTCCGATCATGATGGATGAAACTATCAATGAAATTGCCACAAATGCAATGAGTACATAGGTTATCGCGTTGATGATCTTGGTCACCGATGACAGCATGATTCCGATGTAATCAGTGTATGTGATCTCCTTGTCAGGATAATCCTCGTTGTACTTGTCTATAAGCTTTGTTATCTCGTCCTTATCCGCAAATTCTGCACAGTAGAGGTTGATGGAAGCCGGCTTTGCAAGCTCTGCATATCCAAGCTTTGACATGTTATCCTCATAAGTAGATGTTGACTCCTGGAAGAAACCGTAACCCTTGAGCATATCGAAGAGCTGATCCTTGGTCATGGACGCCATCTGTGCCTGCATGTCCTCAGTAACCTGACCTGAAGCCATAAGCTGCTGCATAACAGAATCCATATCCACATCATCCGCTGTCAGTTCCTTGCCATCTGAAAATGGCATTCCTGTAAATATGTCAGTATCAGGATTATCCATCTGAGCCTTGAGTACATCTGTCTTCTCGTTCTCTGAAACTATGTAATTGGCAAGCTCCGATGTGTAACCTATATATCCCGGCTGCATGGTAGTTGCATACGCTTTATCCGAAGCCCTGATTACTGCCGACACCTTTACTTCAAGGCCCCCGGCCACGGCAGACTTCAGAAAATCAGCATCAGAACTCATATCTGTGTATGTTCCATCATCATTCTTCTTGTACAGATCGCCCGGAAGCACAACCTTGAACTTGAGATTAAGAAGGTCATCGTATGTAAACACCATCTGCTCAAGCTCCGGTACCTCTCCGCCAGCAAGTATGGTTGAAACCATATCGCTCAGTTCCTTTGAATCCCTAAGTTCAAGAGTATACAGTGTAAAATCACTTATCTCATTGTTCTTGTCGACGACAAGTACAACCTCGTTCTTATTCTCAGGCCAGTGTCCTGCCAGCACATCGTACTGCTGCTTGAGCAGAGTGTCGTTGTCAAGCATCTGTGTCCACATGTCCATTGACGATGAACCGTAGCTGAATGCCGACATGAAATCTGCCGTTGACTCCTGTGCCTCCGCCATACCTCCAAATCCCATATCTGTCATTGTGGTGCTTGGATTTACCTGGGCAACACCGCCATTTGCACTGTTCTCGTTAAACACATATAATGGTGTATCATATGTGTATGTTATATCACTTGTATACTTGGTGAAGCCGTTTGCATCGTCTTCTATATAATTCTTAAATGACTCAAGGTCGTTTTCCTTCACATCTGACACCATGGACACGAGCATGTCTCCCATGATATCTCCCGAATATACCTTGTCCTCGCCAGCGTGATTGTGATCTGAATCCTCCTCGTTGTTACCTACCATCTTGGAGAGCAGTTCACTGTAATCCATTGCCTTCTTCGTTATCTGCACCGGATACGTGGCAAGCGTCTCCTCCTGCACATCGTTGATATACTTCTGAAAGCCGGATGAAAGCGACAAGATAAGCGCTATTCCTATGATTCCTATACTTCCGGCAAATGCTGTTAAGAATGTCCTTCCTTTCTTGGTCATGAGGTTGTTCAGACTCAGCGAGAACGCTGTGAACATACTCATGGATGTCTTTCTAGGTTCATAACTTCCGTCATCCTCCTTTGCTTCATCCTCATCTGAGAATGGATTGGAGTCATCTATTATATTTCCATCGAGGAGCTTTACGATTCTTGTTGAATACTGCTGTGCCAACTCCGGGTTGTGCGTGACCATAATAACCAGCTTGTCCTTGGCTATCTCCTTGAGCAGTTCCATGATCTGAACACTTGTCTCTGTGTCAAGTGCACCCGTTGGCTCATCCGCCAACAGAATATCCGGATCGTTTATGAG
>NZ_JBEHVV010000084.1:0-11692 GCF_040227395.1 Coprococcus sp. RTP21428st1_C9_RTP21428_210409 | reverse complement strand
GGAATATGCAGCCGGGGGATTATCACCTCACAGTGCTCGGTGTGCTCCAGAACAGAGAGGGAAAGTATCTAATAACCAAGCGTGTCATGACAAAGGCGTGGGCAGCAGGCTGGTGGGAGGTATCCGGCGGCGGAGTGCAGGCAGGAGAGTCATCCATAGAGGCTGTCAGACGAGAGGTAATAGAAGAGACAGGCATAGACGTAAGTGATTTCGATGGAGGCTTGCAGTTTACATATAGGAGAGATAACCCGGATGAGAAGGACAACTACTTTGTGGATGTCTATAAGTTTACTGGAGATTTTTCGGAAATAGATATCAGGCCTCAGGAGGCGGAGACCGATGGTTTTAAACTGGCAACGCTGGATGAGATAAAAGAATATGCAGAGCAGGGAATCTTTCTTCATTATGACAGTATCAAGAAAGTGTTTGAATAAGCCGGGTTGCTTATACCAAAAAACAGTTTGAAAAACACAGCATATATGCTAATATAGTTAAGATTAGAGAGGAATCGGGCGAAAAAGCGTTATAAAGCCTGAAAAGATAAATTTCAAGGAGGCATTTTCAAAAATGGCTGAGACATACAACCACAAAGTCGTTGAAGGAAAGTGGCAGAAGGTCTGGGATGACAACAAGGCATTTGCTGCTACAGATGATTATTCAAAACCAAAGTATTATGCGTTAGTTGAATTCCCATACCCATCAGGACAGGGACTTCACGTAGGTCACCCAAGACCATACACAGCGCTGGATATAGTGGCAAGAAAGAGAAGAATGCAGGGCTACAACGTTCTGTATCCAATGGGCTGGGATGCATTTGGTCTCCCTACAGAGAACTATGCGATCAAGAACAAGATCCATCCAAAGGAAGTAACCAAGACCAATGTTGCAAGATTCAAGAAACAGCTCCACTCACTTGGATATTCATTTGACTGGGACAGAGAGATCAACACGACAGATCCTGAGTACTACAAGTGGACACAGTGGATATTCCTTAAGCTTTTCAAGGCAGGTCTCGCATACAAGAAGGAGATGCCTATCAACTGGTGTACATCATGTAAGGTTGGCCTTGCAAATGAGGAAGTTGTCAACGGCGTATGTGAGCGTTGTGGCAGTGAGGTTGTCCGCAAGGTTAAGTCTGAGTGGATGCTCAAGATTACAGATTACGCAGACAAGCTCATTGAAGGACTTGACGGCGTGGATTACATCGAGCGTGTAAAGGTTTCACAGAAGAACTGGATCGGACGATCAACAGGAGCTGAGGTAGATTTCTCAGTAAAGGGCAAAGAGGACAAGCTCCGCATATATACAACAAGATGCGATACATTATTCGGAGTAACATACATGGTTGTTTCACCAGAGCATCCAATCCTTGACAAGTACAAGGACGAGATCAGCAACTGGTCAGACATCGAGGCATACCGTGAGCAGGCAGCGAAGAAGAGCGACTTTGAGCGTTCAGAGCTTGCAAAGGATAAGACTGGTGTATGCATAGACGGACTCACAGCCATCAACCCTGTAAATGGCAAGGAGATTCCTATATACGTATCAGACTATGTACTCATGAGCTACGGAACGGGTGCTATCATGGCGGTTCCTGCACATGATGACAGAGACTGGGAATTTGCAAAGAAGTTCGGACTTCCACTCATCCAGGTTGTTGCAAAGGATGGCGAGGAAGTAGATATAAATGAGGCTGCATTTACAGACGTGGCAACAGGAGTGCTCATCAACTCAGATTTCCTCAACGGCCTTGAGGTAAAGGATGCAAAGGAGAAGATGATCAAGTTCCTTGAGGAGAAGGGTATCGGTCAGGCAAAGACCAACTACAAGCTCCGTGACTGGGTATTCTCACGTCAGAGATACTGGGGCGAGCCAATTCCTATCGTTCACTGCGATAAGTGTGGTTATGTTCCAATCGACGAGAGCCAGCTTCCACTTCTCCTTCCGGAGGTTGACAGTTACATGCCGACAGACAATGGTGAGTCACCACTTGCAGCTATGACAGACTGGGTAAACACCACATGTCCATGCTGTGGCGGCCCTGCAAAGAGAGAGACGGATACTATGCCACAGTGGGCTGGATCATCATGGTATTTCCTCAGATATACAGATCCTCACAACACAGAGGCTCTTGCAAGCAAGGAGGCACTCAAGTACTGGCTTCCTGTTGACTGGTACAACGGAGGAATGGAGCATACAACACTCCACCTTCTGTATTCAAGATTCTGGCACAAGTTCCTGTACGATCAGGGCGTAGTTCCTACACCAGAGCCATACCAGAAGAGAACATCACATGGTATGATCCTCGGTGAGAACGGCGAGAAGATGAGTAAGTCAAGAGGCAACGTTGTAAATCCTGACGACATCGTAGATGTATATGGTGCAGATACACTTCGTACTTACGAGATGTTCATCGGAGCATTTGACCTTGCAGCTTCATGGTCAGAGGATGGTGTCAAGGGATGTAGAAGATTCCTCGACAGAGTATGGAAGCTTCAGGACAGTGTGACAGACGAGAAGGGCTACTCCAAGGATATGGAGACCAAGATGCACCAGGTTATCAAGAAGGTTTCAAATGACTTCGAGAACCTGAAGTACAACACAGCTATCGCAGCCATGATGGCACTTCTCAACGACTTCTACAAGAAGGGAAGCGTTACAGCAGATGAGTTCAAGACACTGCTCATCCTGTTAAACCCTGTTGCACCTCATATCACAGAGGAGCTGTGGTCAGTAAAGAACTATGGCGGATATGTATATCAGCAGACATGGCCAGAGTTCGATGAGGCAAAGACAGTAGAGTCAACAGTAGAGATCGCTGTACAGATCAACGGTAAGACTAAGGCAACACTTGCGATCGGCAAGGAGGATCCAAAGGATGAGGTTATCGCAAAGGCTAAGGAAGTGATCGCCGACAAGCTCACAGGTAACGTTATCAAGGAGATCTATGTTCCTGGACGTATTGTGAATATTGTTATGAAATAAAAAAACTATAAACATGAGAAAGCCACATGGAGAAAAATCCATGTGGCTTTCTTGATGTTTAATATATATCGGATTATCATTTATTTCAGATAAGGCAGCAGATTCTTGAGTGCGCTGTATGCACTGTCACGTTTGTACAGCGGTATCGATTCCACCAGTCTGTCAAGATCGTCATGAGTGATATAATCCTTGTTCTCAGGGGTGGTGGCCGGTTCCTTTCCGAACACCAGAAAATCCAGTGGCGCATCAAGAACAGTTGCGATATTGGCAAGAGTATATATACTCATACTTTTATATCCGTGCTCAATCTCGTACACATAATGAGGAGACACTTTTATTTTCTCGGCAAGCTGTTCCTGAGTAAGATTATGAGCCTTTCTCACATTTCTTATCCGCAATCCCAAGTCAAAGATATCTATCACAATAACCTCCATCTTGCTGAAACAATATCTATCAGCTACATTTTATGCAAATAGTATCTGCCAATAACGGTATCGTCAGCCAGAAACCATCAGGTACAAAAATGTGAAACTATAGCTGATAGCCACAAAAATGACATTGTGTTACATTCAGTGAAATGCATTTTTTACAGCATGGACTTTATCATATTTATCTTTTGTTTTTCCTGTGGAGACATGCCTTCGCTCAGAACATCCAGAACGATCTCGGACTCGGATCTGCTGAAGGAGAGATCCCTTTTTTGCAGTTCTTTGTTGATCTCCATTAGCTGGGGGAGCATCTGCTCCGGAGTCATGGTGGACTGGGAGTTGGATAATCTGAGAAGAATTTCCCTTTTTAGCGGATGCATGTTTTTTAGTCTTGGGTCATTTTGAAGATTCATGTTTAATATCCCTCCATATCATATTTTTCAAACAGGTCTTTGACGGAGCTGTATATATCCTGGGATGACTGGGATTCAGTGTTGTCGTAGTTTTCTTCGCCCTCGGTTTCAGAGGCAGTTCTGCTTTGATAGTGCCGGTACAGAGAATCCGTGGATTGCTGTGTGTTCATGGCTTCCATGGTCTTCATCATATCTATGGCTTTTTTCATGCTGGCAAACTGGTCCCTGATATCGGGAAATCCACACCCGGCAAGGGATGACAGTATATCATCCTGATTGTTTATATCTTTGTGGAGTCCACAGGAGTTTACATAATTTGTATCGCGCAGAGCATTCAATATGGTCTGAAGTTCCATGATCTTTATGTACATTGCCAGAGGAGCTTTCATACGGTCATCCACAAATGGGAGAATGGCCTCCATCATGAACAGGCGGTCATCTTTTATTAAGTTGTCCAGTGGATGATGGAAGTTGCCATTAAACATATGAAGCTCCGTTTCATGCAGTGATCACTTGGTAAGACAGCTATACTATATTCTATTGATTTTTAGTAAAAAAAATACCAGCAGAATTGCTTCTGCTGGCCACTTTCTGTGGATACCGGACAGCCTTTCTGCCCGATATCCCGTTTATGGATAATGGTGAATCCGCTGTTAGCAGCAGCCGCAATCATTGCCGCCGCAGCCACTGCAGCCACATCCGTTGTTATTGCCACAGCCACCGCAGCAGAATAAGAGAAGGATGATCCAGATGCAGCTATTGTCATTGCCACAACCGCTGTTTAAACCGAAACCATCGCCGCCGCAGCCACCGCAGCAGAGGAGAAGGATGATGATCAGAGTGCAACTGTTGCATCCACATGAACCTCCGCAAGAAAGTCCATTTCTGCCGCCACAGCCACAACCGCCACAGGCACACTGTGTTGCTGATAAATCACTCATGGTAAGCCTCCATTATTTTGTTCATGGTTTAACATATTCGCATGAACATGATGTGTTACACATTTGTTCAAAAAATATTTTGTTTCATTTAAGATATCTAAAATGTGTTATAAAGCCGCCTTAAGGCATCCAATTCGATGTTCTAAAAACAGATTTACTATGCTATAATAAGCGCAGGTACGCTGAGAATCAGCGTAGGAAGTTTGGAAGGAAAACGATAAAAAAGGACAGGGGGAAGATAACTTGCTATATCGTTGTGTGAATTGTGGGGGTAACGTAGTGTACGACCCTGCGAAGAAAAAGATGGTCTGCCTTAGTTGCGGGGGAAGCGACTGTCAGGAACTGGTTCCATCACAGGAGCCTGTAATATGTATAAACTGTGGTTCACAGATACCTTACACGGAGTATCAGTCTGCGGGAAGATGCCCTTCATGTGGAACATATCTGCTCAGGGATGACAAAGTAAATTATCCGTATGGGGCTGATGTGATACTTCCTTTTAAGATATCAAAGCATGAGGCTGAGGAGAAGCTGAGGAATGAATTTGGTAAAAAGCTATTTATACCGGGAACATTCCTTTCACAGAAGACGCTTGAGGCGCTTAAGGGAGTGTATGTCCCATTCTGGATGTACGATTATGATTCGGATGTGGCTTATGAGGCCATAGGAACAAAGGTCAGATCATGGACGTCTGGAGACAAGAGATATACAGAGACTTCATATTTTGATGTCGGAAGAAGCCTGCATGTGAATTATGAGGGCATACCGGTTGATGCATCCATAGCCATGGAGGATGGAATCATGGATCTCATGGAGCCGTACAACTACAAAGAGCTCATGCAGCATGACAACAAGTACCTCTCGGGATTCGATGCGGAGACTTACAATATGCCGCCGAATGAGGTGGAGCCGAGGGCTCAGGCAAAGGCGGAGAAGGCAAACAGAGATTGGGTGAGAAGCACCACAACCGGATATTCATCACTTACAAATGAGAGATTCAGAAACAACAACAGACTCACGGGAACAAAGTTCGGACTCATGCCGGTGTGGGTATATGAGTACCGTTTCCAGGGCAAAAACTATAAGTTCTATGTCAACGGACAGACTGGAAAATGTGTTGGAACAGAGCCGAAGAGCATGAGTAAGGCAGTTGGACTTACCGCACTTTTGTTTGGCGCAGCATTTGTATTGCTTGATGGCTTGTCTATGTTATTGGGGGTGTTGTAAATGAATGCAGTAAAGAAATTTATCGTGGCAATGCTCGTGGTACTTGGACTTGGAATAGTGTTCTTTATAGGATACTTTGTGAAATCAAATGCCAATCTCAAGCATGACGCCAGAAATAATACAGAATGTAAGACAAATGAGAGAGTGTTTGACTATGCAGATAAGCTGTCTGATTCGGAGGAGGAGACTCTCCGCGGGGAGATAGCAGAATTGGAAGATAAAGTGGGTATGGACTTTGTTGTCGTTACCATGGATCAGTACACAGATTTGTCAGAATATGATGCCGATGCAGTTTCATATGACATAGAGTCTAACACAAAGGATATAGCAGAGAAGATCTGTGATTATTACAGATTCGGCTGGGAAGAGTGGCCTGCAGGAACATATCTTGACGGCAGGGATGCCAGCACAAGCGTAGTTATAGTTGCCAACTGGCAGGAGAACGACGGATATGTTTATCTGTGCACAGCCGGCAAGGCGAAGAAGAGAATAAGTGATTCCAAGGCGACATCCATAACGGAATACGGTGGAAAGATACTCAGATCGGATACTCTTGGAGCATTTGAGAGAATGATGTCAAGAACAGAGACGGCTATGAAGAGCAGCACAGGAGGATTAAAGTTCCTGTCACCATTTATATGCTTCCTTGTATCTCTGGGAGCAGCCATCGCATTCTGCATCGTGAATCTGTCGAAGAAAGCAGGAAAAGATACCACAACAGCTTCTACATACAGCGATGGAAATGCCAAGGAGCTTGACAGAAGAGATATATTTATACGTAAGGAAGTAACCAGCGTGACTATCCAGAGCAGCTCAGGAGATTCTGGTGGATCAGGCGGTGGCGGTGGTCATGGCGGTGGCGGAAGCCATTTCTAAAAATCTGACCGTACGCGGGAAAGACATATTATGAAGAACAGGAAGTTTGAAAGTTATATTCTAAAAAACAGAATACCCGGGATCATTCTATCACTGATCATGGTGGGATGCATGATCATCATGGCGTGGCATTTCAGTCTGCCGGACAGGATAAGGAGCAGGACATACAGAAGTATAGCTGATGTGGAATCCAGGGCGAATCCGAACGACAGGGATGTGACGATAACCGTGGATCGGGCGGATTATATAGGATACGATTATTATGTGGATTCTGAGAGGCAGGGCAGGTACTACTACTGTCAGCAGGATGGCAGATATGCCATCCTGCTCATCAGGAGTAACGAAGATGTACTGCTGAATTATACGCTGAGAGGCAGAGTAGTCTCTGCGGATGATGTGTATACATCGATAGTTGATGGCCTTGCACAGGATATGGGGATACCATCCCAGCAGCTTGAGAGCAAGGTATATCCACTCATAATAAGTGAGGTGGATTTTCCGAGGATCTATTATAATATGATGCTGCTGGTTCTTGTGCTGACGGCTCTGTGGGCGTTATATAATATAGTCAGATGTATATACAGTGTGTGCTGTCCATGGAAGGTGTCAGGAATGCAGGTCGTATCGGGCGGAAAGGCAGACAGGAATACTGTCAGGGATATAGATGAACAGCTCAGATACAATCTCTACTATGATCAGGATGGTATAGCCATAACAGACAAATATCTGGTATATCACGGAACCTGGCATACGGATGTGGTGGAACTCAGCACCATAGAGACGTTCAAGAAGCTCAGAACATCGGCGAATATAGGGCCGGCAGACAAAAAGATATACAAACTACTCATGGTGGATGTGGACGGTGTGACATATGAGCAGGACTTCAAGACGGAGGCTGCCATAGATGAAGCATTGTCATATCTGAGAGATTCAGGGAAAAAATAAAACAGTATATGCGGTTCGATATCAAACGGATCGCATATACTGTTTTTGTTTTGCCTATTGTACTGTGCAGACTATACGTCAAGCTTGTCCTGATCGGAGAGCACTGATGGATCCTCAGATACATCTGAAAGTCCCATGTACTCATCGCCGATTACCTCTGATGTCTCAGCAGCAGCGGCATTTGCAACGGCACCAGTTGCCTCGGCGAGAACATCCTCAGCCTCAGCTACGGTCTCGGTTACGGCCTTTGCGGTTGTCTCATCCGGAATATCCGCTGTGGCTTCCGGGGTTACAACATCCTCGGTTGCGGCTTCTTCGGATGTGGTTTCTTCTGCTCCGGTGGTGTCTTCGTGAAGTGTGAAATATTCACGGTCGCCATCTTCGGTGGAAGCAGCTTTTTCCTTAACCTTGTCCTTGAGCTTGTCATATGTGTCGGATACTGTATTCTTTGCTTTCTGGACTGTCTCGGAATCTTTTACTTTATTGTAGGTATCCTTGATCGTATCCTTTGCCTTTTGGACTGTCTCAGAGTCCTTTACCTTGTGGTATGTTTCAGAGTCCTTGATCTTTTTGACTGTCTCGGAGTCCTTTACTTTGTGGTAAGTATCTGTAGCTGTGGCTTTTGCCTTCTTTACAGTATCATTGTTCTCAACTGTCTGGTAAGCTTTCGTTGTCTTGATCTTGTCTTTGAATAAGTAGCAGACACTTCCTGCAGCGGCAAGAGTGAGCGCCATTTTTGCCAATTTGTTCATGATAAAAATCTCCTTCCCATAGAATATAACCTGTCCATTTATTTTAATATGTATTCGTGTCAAATGCAATAAGTGTGGTGGATTGATTCATAGGAATTAATATTTGCGAATGATATACCGTGTATGATATATTCATCTATAATGGAATGGATATGTGGAGGTAAAATGGAACATGAATAATAGTGGACAGGATTACAACAAAGAAGAACAGGCGATAAAGGCACTTCAGAAAAACTATTTTCTATGTGCGGCACTCACACTGGCAGTGGGAGTTGGAATGCTCGCATTTACATCATATAAGGTGATCGGAATAATATGCATCGTGCTGTGTGTGGTATTTGGGGTAATGGGTATCGTGCTCGTTGTCAAGCCGGACATGATAGATGTATCAGAGGATGGTGTGATGTCATATAAGAAGAAGGACAAGCCGGACAAAAAGTAAATATATTGTTTTTTATGAAAGGACGATAACATGAACGAATACAAGGACGAAAGGGACATTTTGGAGAAGGACATCAAGGCGCTTGAGGGGAAGTCTGCAACGTATTCAGGGGTTAGATTTGTGATGTTCCTTGCAGCTCTGGCAGGGCTGATAATAGGCATATATGACAACAGAGTGACAGTGCTGATCCTGGGAATAATAGCCGCTGTGGCATTTGTCGCAATGGTGTTTATCCACGGAAAGCTTAGTGAGGAGCTGGAATATAAGAAAGCCAAGTCGGAGGTGCTCAGGAGGTATATAGAGAGATTCGGCGACGGCTGGAAGAAGTTTGAGGACAACGGTGCACAGTATCTCGGCGATGACGATCTGGTTGCAAGGGATATGGACCTTCTTGGACAGAGCTCTCTGTATCAGTTTATCTGTGTTGCGGGAACCGAGGAGGGAAAAAGGGCTCTCGCCGAGAGTATACGCGATCCGAAGTACGATATAGCAGACATAGAGAAGCGCCAGGAGGCGATAAAAGAGCTCACTTCAAAGAGAGAGTTCTCGATGGATTTTGAGACCCTCGGTGTGAAGACCGGAATGGGCAAAAAGAAGAAATATACCGCGGATGAATTTGTGGCATACTGCAATGGCGATGACCATATACCTGCGGTGTTCAACATATTGAGATTTTTACTGCCGGCGATAACACTGGTGGCATTTATACTTGGAATAATGGGTGAGATAAACATAGGCTGGACGCTTGTCTCATTCTTTGTTGTGCTTTTGTTCTCCTGGCTTTTTGGCGGAGTTGCGGGTCAGGCTGTCATGCCGATGATCTCATTTGGCTATGTGATAGAGGACTATATAAGAATGTTCGAGCTGATCTCCAGGGAGAATTTCGACAGTGAACTTTTAAATGATATCAAGTCGCATCTGTCAAATGACTCTGGTGCCCTGGCGGCTATAAGAAAACTGAGGACGATAAGTGCGGCGTTCAATATCAGATACAATCCTATAGTTCATCAGATACTGTGTGGACTTATAATGTGGGACTTCCACATAGGCAGGATGATGGACAAATGGAAACAGAAGAATGGACAGAGCGTTGAGGGCTGGATAAAGGCTGTCTCTGATATGGAGGAACTCATGTCATTTGCTGTCCTTTCAAGAACGAGGGAAGTGAGCTATCCACAGGTCGGCGCAAATGCCAGAGTTCATGTCACCGCCAGGGATATGAGACATCCTCTGATAAGCCCTGATACAGTCGTGGCAAATGATGCGGACTTCAAGGGCGGTGCCACGATAATAACCGGAAGTAATATGTCCGGAAAGACGACTTTCCTCAGAACACTGGGTATAAATCTGGTGCTTGCATATGCGGGCGCTCCAGTGTGTGCGGGCTATATGGAGGCTGACAGGATGAAGATATTCACATCCATGAGGGTGACCGATGATGTCAGCAATGGAATATCAACGTTCTATGCAGAGATACTCAGGATAAAGACGATGGTTGAGTACAGAAAAGAGAACAGACCTATGCTCTGTCTTATAGATGAGATATTCAAGGGAACAAATTCTGCTGACAGAATAGTGGGAGCAACACAGGTCATCAGAAAGCTTGCGGGAGCGGGTTCAATGACACTGGTATCGACACACGATTTTGAGCTGTGTGATCTCAAGGCGGAGGACGGAACACCTGCTGCGAACTATCATTTCGAGGAATATTACGAGGGAGACCAGTTGAAATTCGACTATAAGAAGAAGGATGGCAGGTGTACCACGACAAATGCCATGGCGATACTTCACATGGCAGGACTTGACTGATGCTGAAAAATGGCATTATCTGGCATAACAGTAAAAATGCACAAAAAATGCGATTTTTTTAGTGCTATAATTTTTGGGTAATTATGCACAATGACAGTTATCAGTAATAACCAAAAACTTTGTTGAATGATTTTACCAAATATGTTATATTTGGAGTAGTGATTTGAGGGGAATAATACAAGAATATTCGTAAGCCAGACATACGAAAACAAAAGGAGGTAGACATATTATGTTACCAGCAAATATAGGACAGGCAGGGGATAACGCATTATCAATAGCGGCATCCAGTAATAAAGGAACACTTATTCGTTATCTGAATGATCAGGTTGAGGACGGATTCTATACATTGGTTATAGACAGCCTGAAGGATTCTAATTTTGATCTGTCGACCATGACAGTGGATGACGAGGTTCGTGCTCAGTGTACAAAGCTGTATGAGCTTGCAGAGTTTGTAGACTTCAATATAAAGGCGACCGGACACTATGCGATCGAAGAGTGGATAGAGCCTTTATTCAGATTTGTATATGGTGATATTGACCCTACCGATATAGATGCGCCTGTATCAGCTACAGGTGTTTATCGTTACAGTGTATGGCTGCTGTATCTCTTACAGCTTGAGAAGATCCCGGAGTGCATGAGACTGATCGGGGATAAGATCGCTCCACTTCTCATCAACATTTCATACCAGATACTTGAGGATGATGACAGACCAAAGAACTTTGACAAGGCTCTGCTCGGATACCTGGATTTGATCAATGTGGTTATGGAGATGGATATCTCAGCCAAAGACATAGGATCTGATTCATATATCAACAACCTCGAGGTACTTTATGATTACGTCATCGAGGATGCACATGCACCTAACGATTACAAG
>NZ_JBEHVV010000083.1:0-11725 GCF_040227395.1 Coprococcus sp. RTP21428st1_C9_RTP21428_210409 | reverse complement strand
GATACGCTCCGCCATTCACCTCAGTTACTTCAAATGTCCCACAGGATATCTGCACACTGGACACCAGAGTTCCCGTCTTCGAGGTCATGGATATATCTCCATACTCTCCCTCCGGTATACTCACCACGACATAAGGATCGTCTCCAAAGCCCATGTCTGAGCCAAATGTCCTGTTGTCGGCACAGGTCATGACAAGCGCATCATCCTGCACCGTCACGGAATGTATGACGTCGGGCGAATCGAAATATGTGACGTGACATTTGTCATCGTCGGATTCCACCAGTTTCACATCCATGTCGTCTGCCACCTGTATGTTAATGTCCCGGAACTTCTCAGTTATGGTCATCTCTTTTTCTGTGTAAGAGTTTTTCGCTTTTGCCTTTTTTTCTTCTTTCATCGTCATACGCGCCTGTCTTCCAAGCCCGGCGGATATGATCACCGCAGTCAGCATGACTCCGACCACCAGAACAACTATGGCCCGCATGATCCATTTTGCAACTTTCAAATGCATTTACCTCAATACAAATATGTTTTACATCCAACCCATTATATATACAAAACGGATGTATTGCAAATCCTGCAATACATCCGCGTGTTGTAACTCTATAATTCTATATATCCAGTGCCATGTGGTTCATTATTTCTTAACCACAGTATTTTTTGCAGCACTCCATGTTGAATAATATGTCACCTTGCCGGTATCCTGTGCCCAAGCGGTCACTTCCGGCATATTCACCGAGGTCAGCATCATAGCCGCCGACAGTGCAAATGCCATAAATCATTTCATCCTTCTCATAAGCCGCTCCTTTTATTCACATAATTTTTTTGACAACATTCTGGAAAAATTATACCGCCGATGGAACCAGGCCCCTCCACTATCTCTGCCTAAAATAGAAAAAATCCACAGGTCGGCTGACATTTGCCAGATATCCTGTGGATCCTTAGACTTCATTATCACTATACAATTATTTCCCCAGCGTGTTCGCCCTGTTGTCGATATTCTTCTGGAAGTTGATGACCTTATGGTCGTATGGCTCATCCATCAGCTTGGACTGGATCATGAAATCCGCTGTGGCTTTGTTGTTCGCCATCGGTATGTCGTACACCTGAGCGATACGGAGCAGAGCCTTCACATCCGGATCGTGTGGTGCTGCCGTGAGCGGATCAGAGAAGAAAACCACGAAATCTATCCTTCCCTCAACAATCTTCGCACCGATCTGCTGGTCTCCTCCAAGCGGACCGCTGTTGTAGCCCTTCACCTGAAGATTTGTCCTGTCTGTTATCATACGGGCTGTGGTTCCCGTTCCGCACAGCTCATGCCGGCTCAATATGTTCCTGTTGTCCTCGCACCATCTGATGAGCTCTTCCTTCTTCGCATCATGGGCGATAAGAGCTATTCTCTTCTGCTTTGGTATGGTCATTGTGATGTAATCTGCACTCATGTCTGTACCTCCTGTTCCTGCTATTTGCGAGCATTACTCCCATACCCTTACTCTACCCAATCCATCCATCATTTTCAATATAAAACACTATAATACAGAAAAAATTTACTACATTATTACATTTGCAATTTTGCCGAACTTTCCTCTGTTTTTTCTCCCATCTGTGTGGTATTCTCTTATAGGACGCTTTATAAATTTAAGTATTCTTACTTATTACATTATTTCATAAAGAGATACACAGACAAAACCATATGTCTGTTCAATTATAGTTTAAGGAGATTCACAAGATGAGAAAAATTGGCTTTGACAATGACAAATATCTGTCCATGCAGTCTGAGCATATCAGAGAGAGGATCGGACAGTTCGGAGACAAGCTGTATCTGGAATTTGGTGGAAAGTTATTCGACGACTATCACGCATCCAGAGTCCTTCCAGGATTCGCTCCGGACAGTAAGCTTCAGATGCTTCTCCAGCTTGCAGACCAGGCTGAGATGATCATATCTATAAATGCTGCCGACATAGAGCGCAACAAGATCAGACACGACCTCGGCATCACTTACGATCAGGATGTCATCAGACTTATAGGCGTATACAAAGAAAAGGGACTGTATGTGAGCAGTGTGGTAATCACCAGATACGCTGGACAGTCTTCTGCGGATGTTTTCCAGAAGAAGCTTGAAGCAATAGGGATCAAGGTTTACCACCACTATTCAATCGACGGATATCCAAACAACGTAGAAAAGATCGTCAGTGATGAGGGATACGGCAAGAACGAGTATGTTGAGACTACCAGACCTCTCGTCATCGTCACAGCACCTGGCCCTGGAAGCGGCAAGATGGCTACATGCCTCTCCCAGCTCTACCATGAGAATAAGCGCGGTGTGAAGGCTGGCTATGCAAAGTTTGAGACATTCCCTATCTGGAATATTCCTCTCAAGCACCCTGTAAACCTGGCATACGAGGCTGCAACCGCCGACCTCAACGATGTGAATATGATCGATCCGTTCCATCTGGAAGCATACGGTGAGACCACAGTCAACTACAACCGTGATATAGAGATCTACCCTGTCCTTGCGGCTATGTTCGAGGGAATCTACGGACACTGCCCATACAAGTCACCTACAGACATGGGTGTCAACATGGCAGGAAACTGCATCGTTGACGACGAGGCTTGTCAGGAGGCTTCAAAGCAGGAGATCATCAGAAGATATTATCAGTCCGTGAACAGATTTGTCAGAGACGAGGCTACAAAGGATGAGGTCTACAAGCAAGAACTCATCATGAAGCAGGCAAAGATCACCGTGGATGACCGCGCCGTTGTCCCTGTTGCTAACAAGCTTGCCGAGGAGAC
Source organism: Coprococcus sp. RTP21428st1_C9_RTP21428_210409 (assembly GCF_040227395.1). Lineage (NCBI taxonomy): Bacteria > Bacillati > Bacillota > Clostridia > Lachnospirales > Lachnospiraceae > Coprococcus > Coprococcus sp. RTP21428st1_C9_RTP21428_210409. The sequence continues at coordinate 8,932 of NZ_JBEHVV010000083.1, read as the reverse complement.
CGGTTCTGCTGCCGCTGCACTTGAGCTGCCAGACGGAACCATCGTCACAGGTTCTACCTCAGACCTTCTCGGACCTTCATCAGCAGTCCTCCTGAATGCCATCAAGATACTTGGCGGCATCGACAAGAAGACACACCTGATTTCAAGAACATTTATCGAGCCTATACAGAAGCTCAAGACTCAGTACCTTGGCAGCAAGAATCCAAGACTCCACACAGACGAGGTTCTCATCGCCCTGTCCATGTGTGCAGTATCAGATCCAAATGCCAAGCTTGCTCTGCAGCAGCTTCCAAAGCTTGCCGGATGCCAGCTTCACACATCTGCCATACTGTCGGCGGTTGATATGAACACATTCAAGAAGCTTGGAATCGAGTTCACGAACGAAGCGGTGTATGAGGGTAGGATGTAAGCGCATAATATTTTCGCATTTTATGAAAAAGCGGCAGAAAGATACAAAATAATTTAAAATTGTATCTTTCTGCCGCTTTTTTGCTGTTTAGCGATAATTTTGTGATATTTTGAACATCCAGCTACTCTTCAGATAAAAACAGTGCGTTATCTCTTCTCCTTATACATCATGAGATGTGCCACCATAAGAAGTACACTGGATATCCAGATCGACTTGAACCCCAGATGTAGCGTGCACACGCCGCCAGCTCCGGCGCCAAGTGCGAATATGATGATGATTCCATAATAGTGCATGGCCTTTCTGAGTGCCCCAGGCTCTTTGTCCCTGAGGTATACCGACAGACTCTCCGTTCCGCTTCGGAGATTTCCTATACACATCGTGCTGGCATAGCCGTAGCCATTTACCTTTCTGAAAGTCTGAACCTGCATGGAGCAGGCAAATGACACAAGCATCGTGGCGAGCAGATTGAACCTCACCGGTATGAATCCAACCGCAAACAATATCACGATCTCCACCAGCACAACTATCTGTCTCCAATGTATGCGGGATGCATTCTTGTATCTATGGCTTATCCTCTCCGCCACCAGCACGCCAAGTGCAAATGCGATCAACGGAAAAAGGTATCTCAATGCAATCTTAAAATCTCCCATCATAAGATGCTGGCTCATGAGAACCACATTTCCTGTCTGGGCGTTGGAGAACACCTCATCTCTGGCATTGTATGTATATGCATCCTGAAATCCCCCCGAAAGCGCAAGTATCGCACTGAGCAGGAATGTTTCGGATGTCTGTCTGAGTTCTCTGTTCTTTCTTAGCATACGCATCGTCTCTTTTCTATCTATATTTAATATTTGCAGTCTGTCTCATGCAGTAGGTAGTTCCCTGATACAAACTGCAATCCAATTAAACAAGATAACACAAATTCTTTATTTTACAATATGTATTCTTTTATAAACATTCTGTTAAATATCCTTGGCTGTTATTGCATTTTTTACCATAACAAATTATTATACTTACACAACTTGACAAATGCTGGTTCTATGCTATTCTATAGTCATATGGAGAGTCCTGCCAATTATATAAGTGGACATTCAGCAGAATAGCGTCACCTTTCAGGTGAACTATAAAAAGGACTATGTACGCATAGTCCTTTTACATTTTATAAGGAGGCATATTGAAACACGAATTAAAATTATATTGGATAGATATGAAATATATCCGCAATCTACACGCCAAAGATGACAGAATATACAACTCAAGTCCACAACTAGCTAAACATACTCGACCATATATCGGAATTATAGTCACTTGTAATGGTCAAAAATATTGTATACCATTAACATCCTTCAAACCAAAACACGAAAACATGTCTGATAGGATTGATTTTTCTCGAATTATTATAAATAGCAAAATCATCGCCGCTCTCAATTTCAGCAGAATGATTCCAGTTGAAACATCCCAATTATCAAGAATAGATACCAAAATAAGAAAGCACGATACCTCTGAAATTGCCAAAAGAAAGCAACTCTACAGGCAGGAGCTCCAATGGTGTAATGAAAATTACGACAAAATAGTCAACAAAGCCAACGTTCTTTACAACAAATACATGTCCGGCGAATATTTTAAACGAAGGCATGATTGCTTAAACTTCGCAGAATTAGAAAAGATATGCAAGCACTATAATTCACAATAAAAACCGCCACAGTCGGAAACCCATCCGGCTGCAGCGGTTTGCTATCCTTTATATTACAATTTACATTGCCTTCTTATATATCTCAGCGATCTCCTCCTGTGTGAATACCACAGGGTTGTTAGCTATGCTGGCCGCCGAAACCTTCATGCAGTTCTCAGCCATCCAAGGAATATCCTTCTCCTCGATTCCTAGATCTGAAAGCTTGACATCCAGATCAAGATTCTTCAGAAGAGTTCTGATCTTCGGTGCCAGATCATCCGCCGTGATACCACCAAATATTCTGGCGATCTTCGCAAACTTGAAGTGATCTCCCTTGTAGGATGCCTCGATGATAACAGGTGTCAGAGCTGCAAGTCCCTTGCCGTGAACTATATCCTTAAGTCCGCTGGCCGGATGCTCCATTCCGTGAGCCAGTGTAACTCCGGCTGTGTTGATGACCATACCGCCTATGGTGCTGGCCAGTGTTATCTTCTCCCAGCTCTCCTGGGTTCCTCTGCCCTTATATACATCCACAAGATTGTGGGCAATAAGATCAATCGCATATAGTGCAAGCGCATCTGTAAATGGCTGTGAGATCTTTGATGTGTATGCCTCCATGCAGTGACACAGTGCATCAAATCCAACTGCTGCAAGCACGTGCTTTGGCATAGTCTTCATGCAGTCCGGATCCACGATGGATACCTTTGCCACGATGGCATTGCATCTGAGTGACTTCTTGTCGCCATTTTTCGGATTGGTGAGAACCGCAAATCCATTTCCCTCTGAACCTGTTCCACAGGTTGTAGGAATAAGTACAAGCGGAAGTGCCGTATCGCTGACCCAAGCGAAAATACAACCTCAACCTGATATCCGGCGGAAAGGGAATGGAGAACATCGTAAGCTGGGTATACATATCAGAGGATATATCCACATCCACATTCTTGAACGGAGGGGAACCTGCGGACTTATTCTGAATACCGGCAGATATATATTTGAGGAGGACATAACCGATGAGATCGTCAGGCTGTGTCACCTATATTCGTTCCCGCTGTCCACCATGCCATGGGACACAAGGATATTCGATATCACCCACGACTACTACAACAGGATATTTGAAGACTCTAGGGATGACGGCAACATGACCGCAGCATTCCAGAATATCCTCATGGGGAATTCTCTGACCGACGAGCAGGCTGACACAATAAAAGGCTCCGGATTCAACAACGGCTGCTACAACGTTCTGTCCATCGGTACAGAAGCAACAGATGAGTTCATGTATATCCTGCAGAAGGTCTGCAACAATACAGATCTTGTCTTTCATGCATTTGTATATGATGGCAATCCGACAGTTATCCTGAGATGCCCTTCCTCCGGATCCATCGCAGACAAATGCAGTGACATCGCAGAGCAGCTCGGTGGTGTCATAGAGTACGACAAAACCCATCACTCAGCTCTGACGGACACTCTGTACGAATATCTTAAGTGCAGCGGCAGTGTTCAGCACATCTCTGAGAAAATGTTCTGCCACAGGAATACGATAAATTACAGGCTCCGGATAATAAAAGAAGAGCTGGAATATGATCTCTCCAATGCGGAGGTCAGATTCCAGCTCATGGCTGCATATAAGCTCAGAGAGATACGAAAAGTATATCTCTCTCCAATTATATCTATTACATAAAATGTGCATACACCGATGCAAGTATAACCGTAAGTATTCCCGTAACTGCAATCGACAGACTGCTCATGGCTCCTTCAACCTCGCCGATCTCCATCGCCTTGGCAGTTCCGATGGCATGGGCTGATGATCCCATGGCAAGTCCCTTTGATATAGGTTCTTTGATACGGAATATCTTGAACACGATCTCTCCGATTATATTGCCGATCACTCCGGTCACAACTATGACTGCAACCGTGATGGTCACATATCCGCCAAGCTCTTCCGAAACACCCATTCCGATAGCTGTGGTTATGGACTTCGGAAGAAGTGTCACATAATCTTTATGGGAAAGTCCCATGACCTTGCACAACACAAGGACTGTAGTCAGACTCGTTATAACTCCGGCAACTATACCGCCGAGCACAGCCTTATAATTGTGCTTTAAAAGCTCCCACTGCTCATAGAGTGGGATTGCAAGACACACTGTAGCCGGTGTGAGGAACCAGCTCAGATACTTTGCGCCTTCATTGTACACATCGTAATCCACATCAGCCACAACCAGCACCACTATAGTCACTATGATGGACACCAGCAGTGGGTTAAGTATAGCTATCTTAAGTTTCTTTTTAAGTACACTTCCAAACATATATGCCAGAAGGCTTATAGTCACCCCTGCAAATATGGACGATTCAAACATATCACTCATTTTCAGTCTCCTTCTTCTTGTCTCTCCTTATTATAAGCTGTGATACCCAGCCTGAAGCAAGCATGACCGTGATGATGACGACCACCGTTATGACGCTGACTGGCACAAGCACAGGCTTAAGCGTTCCCCACGACGACATAAGGCCCACACCAGCTGGTATGAACATGACCGGCATGATCTCTATGAGAAACTTGCCCACACTCTTCACATCGTCCAGCTTGAGGATCTTGGTCTGTAGGCAGATAAACATGATAACCATACCATATATACTCGCCGGAATCGGTAGTGGAACTATGTACTTAAGTATCTCACCGATAAAGGATATGGCGAGGATTATAAGAAACTGCTTCAAATATTTCATCTTTTTTGTCTTCCTTCTATATATTTATCATGCACATATGGAGCAACGATTCATAACTTTGGTATACATGCCTGTATACAGCCTCCGCATGTCGGGCCTTTTTCACAAAAAAGGAGGTTCGATACACAGATATAATTACTCTGTATATTCAAACCACCCTTTAACCCTTTGATTATTATATTCTCACTCTAATTTTATTCAATAGAATATTCTGCTTTTTCTAATTTTTGATAAATATAACAAATTTTTTAATTCAATCTGAAAATATTTCGTAAATATTTCTATTGACTATTATTTTTTGCAGGAATCTCATCCTATGAATTTTTCATGATCACTGTGTTCACAATATCCGCCGCATGCTCGCACACATCCATACAGTTCTCTATGCAGGCATATATGTTTTTCCACACGACCACAGTCCTAAGGTCACTCTCACCGTACAGTCTGTGCATATTCTCCACATACAATCTGTCTCCCTGCTCCTCAAGATCATTTACCCTGATTATGCTCTGCCCAATGGTCTTTGAACTTTTGAATCTCTTCAATTCTCCGATCACATCCTGCAGTGCCTTGATGCACTCGAGGAGCAGTTCTACCATCTGGGGTACATCCTCTCTGATAGTATCCACATTGCACATATAAATCTGTAGGAACACATCCTCAACAGCATCGGTAATATCATCCAGATAGTTAGACAGGGCAACCAGATCCTCCCGTTCAATCGGTGTTATGAACGCCTGACTGAGCACAGTCATCATCTTATGTTTCTTGCCATCGGCCTTCTGCTCAAGCTCATGCATACGATCAAGATTTTCCTTGATGGTGTCCACCGAAAAATCCACGACTACGTTCTTCAGAAACTCCGCAGCCTGATACGAGATCTCCACACATGTATTCAGATTTTTAAAATAAAACTCGTCCTTTTTCTTCTTCATAGTTTTTCTCCTTATAATAAAAACTCTGTGTTTGTAGGTGGTTGAAAAACTCGTACGCTGCAATCGTGTAAGTGATTTTTGCATTACCAAATCAGGGGAATACGCAGCCGCCGGTCCTTAGGTGGAGCCTCAAGCGGCACCTTAGTACCGCTGCAGGCTAAGTTAAGTGGGAACGACCCCTGATTGGTATGTCAAAATATCACTTGCACTTCTCAGCCTGCATTTTCAACCACCTACAAACTACCCCAGCCACACGATTAGCAGCTTTGCCATGCCATATCCTATGACACCGCAGCCAGGGAATGTGAGCACCCAGGCGAGCACCATATCACGCACCACCTTGAGGTTAATCGCAGATGCCCTCTTCTCAGCACCCACGCCCATGATGGCTGTCGTCTTCACATGGGTGGTGCTGACCGGGATTCCACATACCGTCGAGAGCAGGATACAGAGTGCCGCCGACAGATCAGCCGCAAATCCCTGGTATTTCTCAAGCTTTACCATATCCATTCCAACAGACTTGATGATCTTCTTTCCTCCAATTGATGTTCCAAGTCCCATGACAACCGAGCAAAGTATCATCATCCATATTGGTATCATTACATTTTCTGCACTGCTCTGTCCATTTACGAGAAACAGCCCAAGCAGGAGAACTCCCAGGAACTTCTGACCGTCCTGGGCTCCGTGCATGAATGCCACCGCCGCCGAGCCGGCCACCTGTGCTTTTGAGAAGAAAGCATTTGTCTTTCTTCTGTCAAAGCGGTAACAGATAACCGCGAGCAGCTTGCACACCACAAATCCGACTGCGAATCCGAGAACGGTTGACAGCACAAGACCATATATTACTTTTATCCACTCTGAAGGATTTACACCGTCCAGTCCTCCCTGAAGTGCTATGGCTGCGCCCGTAAGTCCGGCTATCAGTGCATGGCTCTCACTTGTTGGTATGCCAAATGCCCATGCACCGATTGCCCATATTACGATCGCCGTCATTGCCGCACACAGAGCGATCATAGCTGAGTCTGTGTCACCGCCGAAATTCACCATGTTCTTGATAGTCATGGCTACCTTTGAATTGACAAGCGACATGATAAGCACCCCAAGGAAATTGCAGGCAGCCGCCATAATTATCGCCTTATCCACATCTATACATCTGGTAGACACACACGTCGCTATGGCATTTGGTGCATCCGTCCATCCATTTACCAGAATTACTCCAAGTGTCAGCAGGACGGCGATCAAAAGCGCCGGATGGCTCACAACCTGCTCTGCAAAATATGAAAATGTAATATTCTCCAGCATGTCTATCTCCTATTATCCTGTATGGCCTTAATGATCTGTATTATCGCAGTTGGTGCAAATGCAAGTCCCGCTATCTTCAGCACATCCGCTGCTCCAAGACTTACCACGCTGAACAGACTGTGAAGTCCCGGTATGAACAGGACCGCAGCCAGAAATGCCACTCCGGCTAAAAATGCATATACGCTGTATTTATTTGATCTAAATCCAAGCTTAAACATCGACTCCTCACTTCTGCAGTTAAAACCGTGGAACAGTCTGGCGAGTGTCAGTGTTGCAAATGCCATGGTAGTGGCTTTTGCCGGACTTACCGGCAGTCCAAGATGGAATGCTGTCATGGTCGCTACAGCGATGAGAAGGCCCTCCGAGAGCATCTTTGCCATAAAGTCAGATGTCAGGATTCCCTTCTTAGGATCCCTCGGTTTTTCTGATAGCAGCGATGGGTCAGCCGGCTCCATTCCTATCGCGAGCGCAGGAAGAGAATCTGTGAGTAGGTTGATGAACAACAGATGTACCGGTGCAAACGGAACAGGCAGGGCGGCTATCGAGGTGTAAAGCACCGCCAGTATTCCAGCTGTGTTTCCTGACAGCAGGAACAGTATCGCATTCTTTATGTTCCTGTATACATTTCGTCCATTTGACACAGCCTTGATGATGGTTGCAAAGTTGTCATCTGAGAGGATCATGGCCGCCGCGTCCTTGGACACCTCCGTGCCGGTTATTCCCATGGCAACACCTATGTCTGCCTTCTTGAGTGCAGGGGCATCATTGACACCATCGCCTGTCATGGCTACTATATTGCCGTTCTTCTGCCATGCATCGACTATCCTTATCTTATTCTCCGGTGACACCCTGGCATATACAGATATCTTTGTTATGTCACGTGCAAGCTCCTCATCAGACAGAGCGTCAAGCTCCTCTCCCGTGAGTGCCATGTCCCCATCTTCGTATATTCCGATCTGCTTCGCTATGGCAACCGCTGTGATCTTGTGGTCTCCGGTTATCATGACCGGCTTTATGCCCGCACGCCTTGCATCGGCAACCGCTGCCATAGACTCCGGGCGTGGCGGATCCACCATGGACACAAGTCCAAGGAATGTAAATCCATACTCAGTATCAACTCCCAGTACCTCATCACTTTCCTTATATGCAAATGACAGTACACGGAGGCCATTCTCTGAGAATGCCTTGTTCTGAGCCTTGATCTTCGCTTTTTCTTCATCTGTCATAGGCTTTACGCCATCGCTGTATCTCACGCTCACGCATCTGTCAAGCAGCACATCCACAGCACCCTTGGTGAGTATGGTCGGAACCCCATGAAGCAGATACTTTGTACTCATAAGCTTTCTGTCCGAGTCGAACGGAACCTCCTCCATTCTGTCCATGCAGTCCCTGAGTACATCCTCCTTCAGACTCCATTTTACAGCCTCCGCAGGAACAGAGATACCTGTACCATCCGTCTCCATGCCTGGCATCATGTGGACCTGACGGAACATCTCAAGCAATGCATATTCCGTCGGATCTCCTATTCCTTTTCCATCCACTATGCTGGAATCATTGGTGAGAACCGCATCATATAGCAGATACCTGTGGAGCTGGTTATGGGAATCAAGCTCCTCCGGCTTGTAAAGTTTTCCATCCAGATATATCTCCTGCACGGTCATCTTGTTCTGTGTAAGTGTTCCGGTCTTGTCTGAACAGATGACTGACACGCATCCAAGACTTTCAACCGCCTTGAGGTTCTTGATGATCGCATTCTCCTTCGCCATCTTCTGGGTGCCAAATGCCTGCACGATGGTAACTATCGAACCAAGAGCCTCAGGTATAGCTGCAACTGCAAGGGCGACTGCGAACATCATGGAATCAAGCACCGCCATCTTCCTGTATATACAG
>NZ_JBEHVV010000082.1:0-11899 GCF_040227395.1 Coprococcus sp. RTP21428st1_C9_RTP21428_210409 | reverse complement strand
GACGAAGTAAAGGGAAATCTGTTATCTCCGCTTCCGCATATCTCAATGGGGATGTGATGAAAAACGAGGAAACCGGGAGAATCAGTTATTACACTTCTAAAAAAGAAGTGGTCTACACTCGGCTTATGATGTGTGAAAACGCACCTCCTGAATGGCAGATAGTACCAGAAGAAAATATAAAACGCTTTCAAAAATCTGTCCGATACAAAAGATCAGAAGATAAAGAAGCTGCTTTAGAAAAATTTAAAATCACATTTCAGAAACAAAGGTTATGGAATGAGGTATTGAAGATTGAAAAAAATGCAGATGCCCAACTTGGCAGGTTATTTGAATTTGCCCTTCCCAAAGAATGGAACAGACAGGAACAAATTCAATATACAACTGACTATATTCAAAAAACTTTTGTAGATAGAGGAATGTGTGCTGATTGGAGTATCCACGATAAAGGGGATGGCAACCCCCATGTCCATCTGCTTCTGACTATGCGTCCTTTTAACCCGGATCATTCTTGGGGAAAGAAAGAAGTCAAGGATTGGGATTTTCTCAGAGATAAAAACGGAAATATCGTGATTGATGAATCCCATCCGAACTGGTGGCAGGATAAGAAAAACCCTGACCGTCATGGAATCCGTATCCCTGTATTAGACGAAAACGGAATTCAGAAGATGGGTGCAAGAAACCGCCTGCAATGGAAACGGGTGCTGACCGATGCTACCGGATGGAACAATCCAAAAAATTGTGAACTGTGGCGGAGTGAATGGGCAAAGGTGTGTAATGAACATCTTCCTTTGCATAATCAGGTCGATCACCGTTCTTATGAAAAACAGGGAAAACTCCAGATTCCTACCATCCATGAAGGCGCTGACGCAAGAAAGATTGAACAAAAGTTTCTTGCCGGGCAGGAAATAAAAGGTTCGTGGAAAGTAGCGGAAAATCAAATCATAAAACAACAAAACACGTTATTGCAAAAGATACTGGACACCTTTGGAAAAGTATCGGGTGCATTATCATTATGGAAGGAGCGATTAAATGACATTAGAAGAAAGCCGGGAAATTATACCCTTAATGGAATCCATGATTGGGCAAATCGAAGAACAGCAGACCTTAATGGCAGAAATGATTCTGGAAATGCAGAACCGGGACACCCAACTCTCTCTTATGCAGGAACAGAATCAGAAATTGCAAAAATTAAACAGCGAGTTATCCGAGCTGCTCAACATTTTGCCAAATACCGAGGAACTGCTTTCCAAGATGGAAGAACAGAAAACGAAGATAGAACTTTTGGAAAACGAAAATCAGCAATGGCAGAAATTGGTACAGAAACTGAACAGCGAAAACAGTTTATTACTGAAACAGAACACCGAATTGCTGAACTGGAACAGCAGATAGAGAAAGGACGTGATATAGATGAACGAATCCAGAGAATCAAAGAACGCCGAACAGTTGGAAGAACTTCTCCTCTTGACCGAGGAGATACAAGAAGAACTGGAACAGAAAGACCAGCTTATCGTGGAACTAAAGACGCAGCTCAACGAATCTCTGACCTTGAACGAGAAATTAAACAAAGAGAACAGAGCCGGGAATATTCAAGCATTAAAGAACGACTTGAAGCTAGCAGACAGAGCATTGCGGAACGAGAAAGAGAAGCTGCGAAGCGCAAACGTCACGATAGGGGAATGTCAAGATAAAATACGATGCTTAACACAACAACGGGATTATGCCCGGACACATCAGAAAATCGTAGAGATACCGGTAGAAAAGCCGGTACTCTATGAAAAATGTGAAGCCTGTGACCGGACAGACTATCAGAATGCAAAAGCAAAATACGAAACACAAAAAGAGCGACTTGCAGGACAATATAAAGCAAAAACGGTAATGTTCCAAACAACCTTGTTCCTTCTTGCATGGTATTCGCTGACAACCACTCTTTTTCAGGCAGTACAGTCAGATGTGCTCCTTTCCGATTGCAAATCATTCTTCCATGATGCAGCGTCATTCATACAAACTTTTATCGGTTGGACGATTGAGGTCGGGCAATCTGTGGCACAGATTAGCACAAAAATTCCAAATCCTTTTATAGCCGGAATGGTATATTGGATATTGCTAATATTGATTGTAGGAATATGTGTGGCAGGAACAGGGATACTGGCGATACTGATAGAAATAAAGGTTATAGAATTATATAGGGAAAAGTGTTGGGATGTCATTACTCTACTGATGATACTGACAAGTGCTGCTGTCATCATTTATTTTGGAGAAGCAATCAAAAAAGCACTGTCAGTAAATCTTCTATTGCTTTTTGTACTTTTGCAGGGCGCATATGTTGGACTTAGGTGTTATTTAGAATCGTACCTTGAGAAAAGAAACTATTAAGCATTTTTTACAAAGCTATGTACAAAATCATTCTAAAATTCCCATTCAATAATACGATTGAGAAAACCTCTCTGATACAGTATAATAAAGTGTCAGGGAGGTATCTCTATGAAGGAAAAAATACTAATCATTGAAGATGATTTTACGATACAAACACAGCTTAAAACTCTTTTGTCTGGGAATGGATATGAAGTATTTGCAGTTACGGATTTTTCCAAAACAATAGAGCAGTTAAAAGAAGCTGCGCCACATCTGGTTATTCTGGATATAAAACTTCCGGGGAATAACGGTTTTGAAATATGCTCGGGGATTCGCACCTTTTCAGATATTCCGATTGTATTTGTAACAAGCAGCAATACAGATATGGACGAACTGAACAGCATTATGCTGGGTGGAGATGCGTTTATCACAAAGCCTTATAATCCCGCTATTCTTCTTGCTAAAATTGCTGCATTGTTAAAGAAAGCCTACCGTTCCCCTCAAACAGAAATTTATATGTGGAGAGAAGCTACCCTGCATTTGGAGAGTAGCATGATAGAGTACAAAGGACAGAAAGCAGAATTGACAAAGAATGAATTGAAAATCCTCTACTACCTTTTTAAGAACTCCGGAAAAATCTGTTCCAGAAATGATATTGTGGATTTTCTTTGGGACAATCAGCTTTATGTTGATGATAACGCCCTAAGTGTCAATATTACCCGTATTCGCGACAAACTGGCAGCAATCGGACTTGTAGATTTCATTAAAACAAAACACAGGCAAGGATATACATTATGAGTGGAAAACAATATTTGAAAAATCAACTCCCCGTTATTTTAATCAATCTGCTGGGTATGCTTGTCCTTGCTTTGTTCCTGATTGCAAGCGATAATCCTATCCAAACAGTCCTGTTTATTTTTGCAGTCTGGTCGATTGTCCTTGTTTTATCTTTGCTGGCATTTTATTTCTCACGAAAAAAATATCTGAATAAATTGCTCAATATGACGGAGCAATTAGAAGAACGATATTTATTGCCGGAAATCATGCAAGTGCCGGAAAGGGCTGATGAACAGGTTTTTTACCAGATTATGAAAATGGCTGAAAAATCTATGTTGGAACGGATTGGCGAAGTACAGAGGGAACGCAGGGAATATAAAGAATACATTGAACAATGGATACACGAAGTAAAAACACCAATTACAGCGATGAAGCTGCTGTGTGAGAATAACCGTTCTCCCTTTTCCAGAGAGGTATTGGCAGAGTTAGAGAATATCAACCAATATACAGAACAGGCACTTTACTATGCCCGGAGTGAACACGCTGAAAAAGACTATTCTGTCCGTGAAGTCAATTTATGCGATGTTGTGCATAGTGCAATCGCAGATAATAAGTATCTTTTGCGTCAAAGCAATATGTCAATTCAGATAGACGATATAGAAACAAAAGTTTATACCGATGAAAAATGGGTGCGGTTCATCTTAAATCAGATTATCGGTAATGCAATCAAATACCATGCAGAGCAGCCTATTTTGCACTTTGGGGCAACAAAAACGAATGACAAGATTGTGCTATCTATCAGCGATAATGGGATAGGTATTCCTAAAAGTGATTTACCCCGTATTTTTGAAAAAGGATTTACAGGTCAGAATGGGCGAACCGGGAAAAATTCTACTGGAATTGGCTTATATCTTTGCAAGCGTCTATGTGATAAACTGGGAATAGGGCTTACTGCTTATTCCGAAAACAGAGGAACAACGATTTCACTTATCTTTCAAATGAATGATTTTATTATCGGAGTGCAGGGCTGACAGGTTCTGCACTTCTTACATTTTTGTAAGAACTGTGTAAGAAAACTTGATACAAAAAATGAGATACTCCATTTACAATAAAGATATGGAACAGTTAAGGAGGTTTATCAGATGAATACGATTTTGAAACTGGAACATATCCAGAAATATTATGGCAATGAAGGGAATATTACCAAAGCCATTAAAGACATTAGCTTTTCTGTGGAAGCTGGGGAATTTCTCGGAATTATGGGTGCGTCCGGTTCTGGAAAGACAACGCTGCTCAACTGTATTTCTACGATTGATACCGTAAGTGCAGGGCATATTTTTTTAGATGGAACAGATATAACGGAAATCAAACCAAAATCCCTTGCCCGTTTTCGCAGGGAGAATTTAGGGTTTATATTTCAAGACTTCAATTTGCTGGACACATTGACGATTTCAGAAAATATTGCACTGGCATTAGCAATCAACAAAGTCCCTGCCGGGAGCGTAGAATCCCGCATTTTGGATATAGCCGGAAAGCTGAATATCAGCGATATTCTAAACAAATATCCTTATCAGGTATCCGGCGGACAAAAACAGCGTTGTGCTTGTGCAAGAGCAATTATCAACAACCCGAAGCTCTTACTGGCAGATGAGCCGACAGGGGCATTAGACAGCCATTCCTCACAAATGTTGCTGTCTACCATTCAAAGTATCAATGAACAGCTTAGGGCGACAATTCTTATGGTAACTCATGACGCTTTTACCGCCAGCTATGCCAACCGTATTCTTTTTTTGAAAGACGGAGAAATCTTTATGGAACTGCGCAAGGGCAACGACAGCAGAAGTGCTTTTTTTGATAAAATTCTGAATGTCCTTACCATGATCGGAGGGGGACAAAGCCATGTATGCTAAACTTGTTTTCAGAAATGCAAAACGGTCTGTAAAAGACTATCTGGTCTACATTGTCACAATGACAATCTGTGTTACCTTGTTTTATGCGTTCTTGTCTATTTCCAGTAGTTATTATAGCCCGGATATAGGCAGCGAGTATGATTTTACTCTGTTAAGTGACGGAATGAAAATTGCAATCTGCATGATAACATTGCTGTTGTTATTTTTGATACGGTTCGTCAATCATTATATGCTAAGACGGAAGCAAAAAGAGTTTGCTGTCCAGTCCATTATGGGAATGGAACAAAAAACTATTGGCAGGATTTTCTTTGCAGAAACACTGATTATGGGTATGTTTTCCATTTTGATTGGTATTTTTTGCGGTGTATTTTGCTCTCAATTCATTACCGCAATGCTCCTTACTGCTTATGGAGAGCCTTATGAAATCTCATGGACATTGTTCCCGGACACCGTTTTGCTGACAGTGATATTTTTTGTGGTAAGTTTTTTTGTGGTAGGAGTTTTCAATACACGCACAATCAAAAAAACAAAAATTATTGATATGCTTTCCGCAGAGAAAGAAAATGAGCCAGAATTGAAAAAGAGCCGATTCATTCCTGTCGTAGTAATTCTGTTTTTAATGTTTACTTTATGGGAATTGTTTTCAGGAATACAAAATGTCCGATTTTATTATGACTCCCGCTTTGTTTTCCCGGTGAAAATCATGTATTGGGGAAATATTTTGCTCCCTGTTGTTACATTAGGCTGGGCGGCATTATGGATGTTGAAAAAGAAAAAAATTGCTTTTCAAAAGTTGATTGATGGGCTGCTTATTTGTTCTGTATTGCACGCCTTTTTAGCAGCAAGCGTACCTGCTCTTACCAATCAATACTATTTGCCTTTACATGGTGGAATACTGAATCAATATCTGGTATTTGTATTGATTGATTTGCTCTTCTTTATTTGTGCATTGATTTATCTTGCCAGCAGCTTGATTGTAGCATGGAAAGTAAAATCGCCGGAACATAGATACAAGGGAGAAAACCTGTTCTTTTTCGGGCAAATTATATCAAAACTAAATACAACCAGCAAAACAATGACGCTGATTTGTATAACCCTTGTCCTTGCAATCTTCATGTTTATTGCCGCCCCTATTTTGACGGGCTGGGCTTCAGGTTATTTGGATATGCGCTCTATGTATGATGTGCAGGTATATTCAAGATATAATGACGTATATGAAGAAGAAAATCTGCCGCAAGACAGTTATGAAATCATTACTGAGTTTCTGACAGAACACAAAATAGATACAGTTTATGATTGCACGTTCAATCTATATCTGCCAGAGAAAGACGATTTTCACAACAGACAGAAATATGATTTTCCGATTGTAGCAATTTCTTTGAGTGATTATAACACTATACGGGAAATGCTGGGTTACGAACAGATTTCTCTGGAGGAAGATGAATTTACAACACAATGGAAAGCAATCGCCACCGAGGAAGAACGGGATAGCTTTTTGAAAGAACACACCAGCATTATGACAGACGCAGGAGAATTGACTCTTTCCGGGCAGTCCTATTATGAGGATCCGATTGGAGAAACAGCGTACAATTCCTATACAAATGTATTGTATGTACTTCCAGACAATATTTGTGAAAAGCTGTTGCCAGTAATAAAAAACCGATATATTACAACAACGGAAAATATCTCCTATGAAAATGCAAGGAAACTGGAAAAACTTTTTACAGAGAAATATCCCGAGCAGGCAGAAACCGGGGCTATTTATGGCGTGCGTTTTAGCACACTGCAAATCAATAGTTCCATAGCAAATAACTTTATTTTACAGACTGCAATGATTTATGGTGCTGTCGTACTGATGGTTATATGTCTTACCGTACTTTCTTTGCAACAACTCTTAGACGCAGGACAATATAAATATCGCTTCTCTGTACTCCGAAAATTGGGGGCGGAAGAAAAGCATATCGGAAAACTTATCTTGCAACAATTAAGTGTTTGGTTTGGGCTTCCAATTATCACAGCAATCATTGTAGCTGCTGTTGTAATAGCTTACTTTATCCAAACCATATCAGCAGAAATTTCAGCCTATATTGGGTTTAGTACATTGATGTTACAAATAGGGGCAACAATGGGGATTTTGGTAATTTTATTGATTTGTTACTTCATAAGTACATGGATTATTTTTAGGCGCTCTGTTAATCCATAGAAAATATGTAATTATTGCATTTCGCACATTCTTTAAAGAGGGATAGCACTCTTAATGAACACTATCCCTCTTTCACTTAATAAAGTTCTAATGAATCTTCTGCATCCACCCACATCTGTAAATTGCCCTCAAGATATAATCTTGCATATTCCAAAGGCTCATCCACAGCTAATGAAGTAAGTGCACATTCTGATCCATATGTGGTTTTTAAATCTTTTTCAGCTTCCCAGCAGTCAATGCGAAGCATATATCCAGCACTTGTGTAAACATCAATACTATCGTGATTTATGTTGTATTCTGCATAAATTGTTCTCATCGTATCTTATCTCCATTTTCTTTTGATAATCAGTTATAGAGTTAAATATCGAAAACATTTCAATCAGTTCACCATGTCGTTATTGTTATATGTTATACTGTGTTATGAAATTTTCTTTCCCTTAATTTTTCCCATATTAAGGTTCATGAAAGCTAATGGGAGAATGTAACACAAGGGAAAGAGTAAGGGGAAGTACACTTGCTACAAACTTAGTATTTTCAAGGGTTTGCGAAGAATTTGATAATCAAATATAACAGTTATTAAATTTCCTAAAATATGTGAAATATCAACTGAAATTTGTCTCTTTCTTACCCATTAGCAATCTGAACCAATTTATCAATTATAACTTGTGGTATCTCGCTATTTTCATAACCTTGTTTAATAGATTCGATTGCATTATCTATATCGTTATTCTTTGCATATAAAAACGCTCTGATATGACACATATACGGAACATATATATGGGGTAAAGTTACTATCCTCTGATTAAGAACAGTAATGGCATCATCAACTGTTTGTACATTATTTATCCACTCTCTTATCAGTGGGATATTTTTATCTATCACATTTTTTATATATTCCAATGCAAATTCTATATCGGACGTGTAGGTAGGTATTTGATATTGAAAACTTGTGCATTTCCTTGGATTATAAAATTCTTCCTTTGTATATCCACAGTCTTGTTCTCTTTCATCCTCTATGTGATTATACCAAGCATCAGCAATGTGTATTTTTACAGAACTTTCTGTCCGATGCCATGTCAACTTATTTTTACTATTGATATCAGGGATAAAATCATAATTATATCCCCAGCGCAAGTATATGTGATTTCCTCTTGGATAACATAATTCGACCACAAAACGCCGATTAGCACTCCATTCAGAGTGCCATTTTTTTATCTTTTCATTATATTTCAACCCGAATTCTTCTGACAACCTTCGAGATATGTATTCGTCATAAAGTTCTCTTTTAATATATTCATCACCATGTAAAAACTTATCTTTATACTCTTCTTGTGATAATATTTCATTTGATTCCCTTTTTTTTGAACAAAAACCCTTACTCAATACATCAAATAGACTCATAAGTAACCTCCATTATTGCAAATCATCTCTTGCTTAAATACCGATTTGTAAAACTGTTGCATTGATTATATCAAAGAATCATACTTGCAGCAATCCCCTTAAAACGAGAGGCAGGTGTGCCCTCCTGCCCCTCAAAAGGAAGGGAAGGTGAAAAATATATAGTCAACTGCTGTTTCCAGCAGCTATGAATCGTTACTTACCATAGAAGTCATGGTTTACTTCTGCTTTATAGTAATTACTACATGTTACCGGAGCATTATACAGTGTCGTGAGCATATAGCTTCGTATGTTGCGTACCTTTGTAGTATTGTTGCGAAGGCATTCCAGCACATACTCCATCGTATGAAAATCTATCTTCTCCAATCTGCTCCGAACAACATCATATGGGAAATCATATTTATTGATACGGATTACTGGCTGTTTAACCGCTATGGTCTCAACCATCAGCTCCACCAATTCGTTTATGTCCATCTTCTCTGTAGGATGGCACTGAAGCAATACGTCATAATCAATATTGTCTTTGATAAATGAGCGCACTTCATCCATCCTATCCATCGTATCATCTTTCACGCCTGTGCCTGATGGAATGATAGGATAGGTAATCTCCTCTGTATTCTCTGTAGTATTCTCTGTATTTGTCCCACAAAATTTTGTATGAGGTGGTACATCGTTTTGTGGGAGGGTCATACAAAGTTTTGCAGGAGGGTCATACGAAATTTTGTATGGGGTGGTACAAAATTTTGTAGGAGGGTCATACAAAGTTTTGTAAGAGGGGGTACAAAATTTTGTAACAGGCTTATTTGCTTGGTTTTCAGACTGTTTTTGTATTTCTTCCCCTGTGTTTTCTACATCTTCGTCATCTCCTGGTATGTTCAGATATGTACATGTGTAAAGTCTATCAACGCATAGATCAATATACATGACATTATTTAAGACCATTCCGCTATTTGTTTCTATGTTACGGAATTCACGACGGATCACACCTATTTCCTCTAGTCTGTCAAACGCTGCCTTCACACTTCTCCGTGATTCTCCAAACTGCTCGGCAAAATCATTGTAGGTTTTCTGGAGCAAATCCTCTCGAAATTTTCTTCTGTAACCGATTGTCATGCCGCTATGCTCGTCCCGTACTTCCACGGGACGATACCAATACACGATTTCCGACAACACACAGATAGCGAGAAGGTATGGCTTGCCATTTTCACGTAAAATCGTTTTATACCAATTCACCGGCGTAACATTTCCACTGATGTTCATTTCTGCCAGCGCATCCACCGACGCATTACCAGTATTTACGATGTTTGTCATGCCTTCTCACCTCTTTTCTTCCATTCATCTAAAAGACTTATTATAACCTCTGTAATCTTCTCTTCTGTGTATTCATCATTAAAGTAGTCATCCAATCTGTCTGCTTTGAATGTTACTTTTCTTGGCTTTACCGACACCTGTTCCGGAAGCATGATGTTCCTCACTTCTTCCTGCGTAAGCATATTTTCCCGGCAGGATGCCTTTAGTCTTGCCGACTGCTCTATATTAGGGAATATATTCCTGTCGAGTATTATATCGAGTACCCACTGCTGCTGCTCCTCGTTCAGATACGAAAGATCAACACCCTGAATAAAACCAATCTTTTTCCTGTCAACAAAGTCAAGCAGTTCATCAGAGAGCTTTGCAAGTCTGATATATCGCTGAATCTTCTTTGCGTTCTCGCCGGTTTCCTCACTCATGATATCAAGGCTACTACCCTTATCTCCCTTAATGCCCTGATGTTTCATGGCATAGTAACGCATACTATACGCCCTTGCCTTTTCGCTTGGAAAGATATCTTCTCTCTGAATGTTACTGTCCACCATGACAATGGTAGCTTCATCATCATTCAGATTGCGAATGAACATCGGCATGGTATCAAGACCGGCAAGTTCACAGGCAGCCTTTCTTGTGTGTCCGGCAATAATTTCATAACCACCCTGCGGTCGCATTCTCGCAATCCCTGGAACAAGCACGCCATACTGTCTGACACTCTCTACCATTTCCTCCAGCTTATCTTCATGAATCTGAAACGGATGATTTCTGAATGTATGCAGACTTGCTAAAGGTATTTCTCGGATTTCACCACCATTTGCATTTGCCTGTTCCAGATTTTCGTTTGTACCAAACAGATCGTCAAATGATTTCATCTTTATCTTGGAAGCACTATTGGATTTATTCATCTGCAAGCACCTCCTTTGCGAGCTTCTTATACGCCGCCGCAACTTTTCCTCTTGGGTCATGCTTGAATATACTCACACCCTCTGCGGAAGTCTCTGCCGCTCTCACAGAATGTGGGATAACCGCACCAAACACACGGACATTTTTGCCATAGATTTCTTCCACCATGGACTTGATTTCCTTTGCGTAATTGGTACGTCCAACCATCTTTGTAAAAACGATTCCCTCTATTCCAAGGTTAGGGTTCAAATATTTCTTAGTCCTGCCAAGAGTGGTAATAAGCTGCTGTAAACCCTTTATGGAAAGGTACGCTGCTTCTATCGGTATGATGACTGAATCAGCTGCAGTAAGGGCATTCATTGTCACCATGCCAAGACTGGAATTGCAGTCAATCAATATATAATCATAAAGATTTCTTACACTTGTTATGTACTCTTTCAATATGTACTCTCTCCGCATGGTATTTACCAATGTGACTTCCAGTCCGGAAAGTTCGATATTGCATGGAAGAAAAGATACTCCCTCCTCATGTACAATAATCCCTTCCCGCTTTCCATAATCTTCATCATTGATCATTTTACACATGATCGTCGAGAGAGTAACATCAAGCTCATCAGGCTCTGCCACGCCAAGGCTTGATGAAAGGGATCCCTGACTATCCGCATCTATAAGTAGTACCTTCTTGCCTTCTCTTACCAAACCTATACCTAAGTTCACTGTTGTCGTAGTCTTTGCTACGCCACCTTTTTGATTCACGATTGCTATTACTTTACACATACCGTTGTACCTCCATTCCCTATCGAATCACCATGCCACTTCCTACATAGTGACATTTTTCTTCTACCTGCATAACGTTACTTGGTTTCTTACCAGAATCCTTTTTCTTTCTTGATACTTCTGCATACACACGTTTATATTTATCTGTTCCAACATTATCGAAAAAAGTCGAAACATTATTCACTTCAAATCGTTTATCTCTCTGAAGTAAACGTACAAACCAACGTATGTCATTTTTTGTCCCTTGAAGCCTTATCTTTAACATATTGAC
>NZ_JBEHVV010000081.1:0-12003 GCF_040227395.1 Coprococcus sp. RTP21428st1_C9_RTP21428_210409 | reverse complement strand
CTCCTACACTGTATACCAATGTATTTCTGAACGACTCCAGCTCCTGACGGCAGTCGACAAATATTATCCTGGTTCCATCCTCACAGTCCGCTACCCTGTATCTGTATATATCCGTAAATCCACTGTCTGAACCGTCCCCAAGTATCTTCAAAGCATACGACTCGGCTTCCGATTCATCAACAGCAGCTATATTGTCAAGGCTGTAGGACTCAACAGCCCCATCACTTACGACCACGGAGAAATATCTTGTCTGAAATGGTGTCTCCGGTGAGAACTTATCATTGCTCTTGCCATCAGGCTTATCAGGTGGCTGGGAATCCGCATTGGTCTTAACCTTCTCTTTCAGAAAATCCCTGCGGTCAAACTGTCCATTATTATCCACCAGTTCACTTAAGGTATCATCCGCCCTTGAAACCATGCGGGCATAATTTGCTATGTTGAGAATGCTCATTATGACAAACAGCACTCCAAATGTGGATGCCATTGCCGCAAATATAAATCTTTTTCTCAGATTCTTTATCATGTTCTATCCTCTTCCTTATACTCAAGTGTGTATCCCTGATTCCTTACTGCCTTAATGGACACCCCTGAGCCTATCTGACTGAGTTTCTTCCTGAGATACGAGATATTGACCCACACAACACTGATCTCCGTATCCGTGTCATAGCCCCATATCTTCTCCATCATAAGCTCTGCTGATATTATCGCATTCTGATTTGCCATCAGCAGTTCCATGATCTGATATTCCTTGTTCTGCAGCTTTACGCTTCCACCAGATGAACTGAGCTCATAATTCAGGCTGTTTAACGTGCAGTCGCCATACTTCATCTCCGTGCTGACCGCCTCACTCTTTCTTCTGGTTATCGCGCGTATCCTTGCCAGGAGTTCCTTTGTCTCAAATGGCTTTGCAAGATAATCGTCCGCCCCTAGATCAAGGCCGTTGATCTTGTCATCAGTCTCAGCCTTGGCCGTGAGCATAATGACCGGAACATCGCAGCCCTCAGCCCTGATCTTTGACAGCACGGTAAAGCCATCCATCTTTGGCATCATGACATCAAGTATGACTCCGTCATACACCCCTGCCATAATGTAATCATAGGCATCCTGTCCGTTATACACAGCGTCCACTGAGTAATTGTTGTGCTTCAATATAACCTGAAGCGCGCTTGAAAGCGCTTTCTCATCCTCCGCAAGAAGTAATCTCATAACCTTATCTCCGTCTCATATTATTATGGTCTCCACCAGATATCACGCAAACCATCTATAATTCGTATTATACCCCTCAAGCTTAAATAAAGCTTAAACCTTCATGACATCAACAATTGTCTGGACAAGTCTGTCTATATCTATAGGCTTGGCAAGATGGGCATTCATACCCGCTTCCCTGCCTCCACACCGTCAGGCATAAGGTCGACCAAAAGCCCGGATGCCGATTCTATGTGTCCCTGCTCGTTACTCAGCTCGTTTGCGATCATCTGAACCGCAATTACATAGATTATATTTTATACAGTGCTGGATATCAACAGAAACAGACAATAAAAAAGCCCCACGGCCAGCTCAAAAGCCAACCGCAAGGCAATTATTCATATATTCAGATACGGGATATGATTAAACGTTCATCTGCTTAGCAACCTCGGCTGCGAAGTCCTCGTTCTTCTTCTCCATTCCCTCTCCAACCTCGAAACGAACGAAGCTGGCGATCTTGAGATCCTTGTTAACTGACTCAAGGTACTTGGCAACTGTCTGCTTGCCATCCTCAGCCTTAACGTATACCTGATCAAGAAGGCTGATCTCCTTAACCTGCTTTGAGATACGTCCCTCAACAAGACCATTGAAGATCTTATCTGCAACGATAACATCCTTATCAGCTATAGCAAGCTCTGCAAGCTGTGCCTTTGCCTCCTTTGAAAGGAAGTTGAATAAGAAGTTCATGTTGCTCTTCTTCTCTTCGTAGATAGCTACATCCTCTGCGCTCCATACGCCGTCAACAGCCTTTGCGATAAGCTTGTTAAGGATTGGCTTTGGAAGTGTATCAGGTGCATTAAGTGCACTGTCAACTGTGATCTCCTTAAGCTTAGCCATAGCGTCTGCTGAGATATCAGCTCTGCTGATGTACTGTGGGTTCATAGCTGCGATCTGCATAGCTACGTTCTTGAGTGCTTCCTTAGCAGCGTCATCGCTTGCGCCGTTACCAGCTACGATAACACCGATTCTTCCATTGCCGTGTAAGTAGTCAACTACTACATCGCCTGAAAGCTTCTGGAATCTACGGAATGATAACTTCTCTCCGATTGTTGCTGTCTTATCAACAAGCTCTTCCTTAAGACCATTCTCTCCGAGAAGTGCCTCAACATCCTCGCCATCCTTGCCACCAACAAGTGCTGAAGCAAGTGCCTGGTCAGCTATCTGCTGAACAAATGTCTGGAATATCTCATTCTTAGCAACGAAATCTGTCTCTGAGTTAACCTCAACAACAACACCTGTTGTACCATTAACTGCTGCACGGCAGATACCCTCTGCTGCGATTCTGCTTGCCTTCTTCTCAGCCTTAACTGCACCGCTCTTACGAAGTACATCTACTGCTGCTTCCATATTACCATCAGTCTCTGCAAGTGCCTTCTTGCAATCCATCATACCGGCACCTGTGAGCTCTCTTAACTCTTTAACCTGAGCTGCTGTGATTGCCATTTTATTTCTACCTCCGAATATTTGTTATAATTACTCCTCTGTAGTCTCCTCAGCCTCTGCCTCATCTACTGAATCAGCATCAACACCCTGCTGAGCCTCGATAACAGCGTCTGCCATCTTTGAAACGATAAGCTTTACAGCTCTGATAGCGTCGTCGTTACCAGGGATTACATAATCAAGCTCCTCTGGATCACAGTTTGTATCAGCGATACCAACAAGCTTAATTCCAAGTGACTGAGCCTCCTGGATACATATTCTCTCCTTCTTAGGATCAACAACGAAGATCATGTCTGGGATTCTCTTCATGTTCTTGATACCGCCAAGATTCTTCTCGAGCTTCTCCATCTCCTTCTTGATCTGGATAACTTCCTTCTTAGGAAGAACGTCAAATGTACCGTCCTGCTCCATCTCCTCGTACTTCTTAAGAGTAGCGATTCTTGTCTGGATTGTCTTGAAGTTTGTAAGCATACCTCCAAGCCATCTCTCATTTACATAGTACATACCGCAACGCTCTGCCTCGCTCTTGATTGAGTCCTGAGCCTGCTTCTTTGTACCAACGAAAAGGATTGTTCCACCGTTTGCAACACAATCACCGATTGCATTGTAAGCATCGTCAACCATTCCTACTGACTTCTGAAGATCGATGATGTAGATACCATTACGCTCTGTGTAGATGTATGGCTTCATCTTAGGGTTCCATCTTCTTGTCTGGTGTCCGAAATGTACACCTGCCTCTAATAACTGCTTCATTGAAATAACGCTCATTTTTTCTACCTCCATGGTTAAAATCTTCTGCCGGCATCAACTCTTTGGACCACCCGAGCACAGGCACCACGCCAACTATCAACCAGCATGTATATTTGTTATGCGCACTCACGCAATCGACATTGTAACACAAAAAAAAAGTGCATTCAAGCACTTTTTTCTGAAAATATATGTTTTATAAGAAGTATTCTGTCTGCCGGTCCGTGTTCTATTTTGCTCTTGTCCTGATGCTGTTTATTATATATGAAACACTGGCTACAACAAACAGAAGATAACCGACCGCAAGCTCACCCCAGAATGAACTCATAGTATCTGCAGCATCCAGCACATCATACATACTCTTATAACAGTCAAAGAAGCTCACATCATATCCATAATCACTAAATTCCTGATATAATTCCATGCTGACACTCAGTCTCTCTGAAATGTATATCATTCCTATACACAACACTACGCAGATTATTATGCCCTTCAGGTCAAGTTTCTTTCCAAACTTGTTGTACCCCATCATGGCACATATGACCATAACCGCTCCTGATATGCCTGCGATATAACCAAGCTTATACACAACAAGCCAGAGCACAACTCCGACCAGTGATCCAAGAAACGCTCCTACCAGTCCTGCCAGAACATTTGATCCGGAACTCTTTGCTTTTTTCCCCTGTGGATTCATAGTCTCCTGATCGTAGCCCTGGCCATATGGCTGACTCTGTCCATACATCTGGTTCTGTCCATACATCTGGTTCTGGCCATACTGTGGATTCTGACCATACATCTGGTTCTGGCCATACTGATGATTCTGACCGTACTGCTGTCCCGGATAATAGTTGTCCGTCTGTGAGGCAGCTCCACTATCCGGTTCAGCCGGATTGTTATACCGGTACATAGGACTGGTCTCACTGTGAGTTATTCCAAATTCATTCGGTACATACTGCAAGGCTGCCGGATTTGGCGCAAACGGATCCATACTACTACTACCACTACCCGCACTGAAACGCTGTCCCGGATATCCCATCTCCTCATTATTCATATTGTCTCCCATAATTGATTACTCCTCCCTTTTCTCGTATCTTTACTGATTACCTAATAGGATCCACACTATTCCACCGTTTGTCTCATTTCCGGTAAATGTGTATGTTCCAGGTACAAGACTCTCAGAATATCCCGATCTGAGAAGCCAGTCGTAATACTCATCTGCATCCCTGATGCCTATCTGTCCAAGCAACTGGCATATCTCGTATGCTGATGTGCCGGCTCCAAATGTGATCTCTCCGCCGCCATTGTCATACTTGATGGCACTCGCTTTCACAGCCTCTGTCGCCGCCTCGGTAGTCTTATTTGTGCTGCTTCCTGAACCGGTCTGTGAATTCTTATCCTCTGTATAGCCGTTGTCCTTGGCAGATGGAACTCTCTCTGTCTTATCAGAAAGGCCTCCGTTGTTATCTGTTGTGCCGGTTCCATTTGACTTGTCGGAGCTTCCGGTCGTACCACTGTTGCTTCCACTGCCGCTCTCTGCATCGCTCTTGCCATTTTCTGACTTGCCTGTCTCTGTTGTAGTCTTATCGGCATTGGCATTCTTTTCCGTGGTTACTTTCTCTGTCGTTGTCTTTTCTGTCGTCTTATCCTCGGTCTTCTTCTCTGTTGTCGTCTCTGTGGAAGAATCCTCTGTGCTCTTATCCTGCTGCTGACTTACGACCGCCGTCTTGCCCTGACCTGAATCAGTTTTTCCGGCATTTCCAAAATTAAACGCAACAGTCATGGTAAGTGCTCCTATCACCAGCCCTGTACCAAGGCCTCTGAAATAACTTTTTTTATACATAGCTTACCTCCCGGACTGATTACTGTTTGTCAGCCTCATTGATCTTGTCTATCATAACCTTAGCCTCTCCAACTCCTATTCCAAGTTTGTTTGCGATCTCCATGATGCTGAGTCCCTTCTTGTGCAGATCTGCAACCTGTGACTCTACATCTGTGCCTTCATCCCATATATCAACAACCTTGTTCTGAGCGGCTTTCTTCTTTTTTCTCTTCTTTGAACGATTGTTTCTAGATCTGGCAGCATTGTTATTCTCAGCGATCGCTGCGGCTGCCTTCTCAGGATTTTCAGCCTCTACCACTGTAAATGCACTGTCTGTTACCGGTGCATCCTCCACACTGACTGCTTTCTCGGCAGCCTCTGCATCTGCAGCAGCCTCAGTGCTGCTCTCTGACTCGGTATTCTCTTTCTGCGCTTCACCCTCGGATGTCTCCGACTTATCATTGTCAGCGATACCGTCTGTCTTTACGTCATCTTCTGCTTCTGCTTCAGCATCAGCTTTAGTCTCAGCTCCATCTGCTGTCTCTGTCTTATCTGCTGCCTGAGAATCATTTTCTGACTGAGCTTTCTCTGCATCCGGCTCAGTCTTCTCTGATCCGTTATCTGCCTCCGCAGGCTCTGACTCGGAAGTATCTACAGTCTCAGGCTCATCGTATGTCACAGGCTCTTTCTCGCTGGTATCATCCGGATCATATGCCTCGTATGCATCCTTAAGGCTCTGGTTGATGTAATCTATCATCTGCTTCTTGGCCTTCTCTGACAACTGTTTCTCACAAGCCTCAAGCTCTGTCTGCATCTTCTTCTTTGCAGCCTCTATACCCTCCTCGTATGCCTTGACTGCATCATCTATCTTCTTCTGGGTATCAGCCTGGGCTGTCTCATTTGCCTTGACTGTGCCGGCTCTGAACTCATCCAGCTCCTTCCTTGTGCTGTCCATGAGCTCACTCATTTCCTTCTTTGAACTCTCTCTCATCTCAGCAAGCTCTTTTTTCGATGACTCCCTGACCTCATCAAGGCCCTTTTTCATGTCTGATTTCACAGCTTCGCCCTGTTTCTTCAGCTCATTCTTCTTCTTCTCTACAAGGCTGTCACAATACTCATCAAGCTTCTTCTCCAGATTCTCCCTGCTCTCATCCATCACAGAATTCTCTGTATTCTCTTTTGGACCGTCAGTGAGGAAAAAGCTTACTATCACTATCGCTACACCTACTATCAATGTCACTATTGCCGGTATCATATATGTTTCTCCTTTTCGATGTATTTATAATTCTGTTCTCAGGCATTCTTCAGTTCATCAAACACCACATCATTCAGCACTTTTATGTACGTGCCCTTCATTCCCGATGATCTCGCCTCGATAACACCTGCGCTCTCAAACTTTCTGAGTGCGTTCACTATAACCGATCTTGTTATGCCTACCCTGTCTGCGACCTTGCTTGCCACCAGTATTCCCTCTTCGCCGTCAAGCTCGGAAAAAATGTGTTTGATCGCCTGCAGCTCTGAAAACGACAGAGTGTTGATTGCTGATCTCACTATGGCCAGCTTGCGGTTCTCCTCAGCATTCTCCTCATTGAGCGCCCGCATCATCTCAAGTCCCACAACGGTGGTTCCATATTCGCCAAGAATGATGTCATCTATATCGTACTCAGTCTGAAGTCTGTACAGAAACAGAGTTCCAAGTCTCTCTCCTGCTATATCAATAGGAAGGAGCAGACCATGATACTTGTCTATATCCTTTCCATCAAATCCAAGTGTCGTCAGATTAACATTCTCCTTAGTGGACAGGACGAGAAGAAGACGCTCGTTGAGCATGTTGTCTATGAGACTTCCTACCTTACCCTCAATGAGCTCATGGATCTCCGGAATATCCTCTCTGTTCTTGAGTCCGAGTATCTTGCCCTTCTTGCTTATTACCATCACGTTTGAAGCAAGAATGTCGCTGAGCACATCACAAATGTCATTAAAAACAACCTTATGTGAATTGTTATTGTGCAATAACTTGTTGATTTTTCGTGTTTTATCTAACAATTGTACACTCATAAGTTATCCTCCATTTTTTTATGTAACAAAAAGTATCTTTTGCTCGAAATATTATGACTATTTGTGATTCTACCACAACAAGATTGACATAACAACCATATTTTATGTAAAGTTGTCCTAAAAACAAAGATTTAAGAAAGTGTTGATTTTACTGGATTTTTCAGCCACAACATATAGTGGTCAGTCTTTTTTTCGACACAATTTTAATAATTATGACAACCATACACTTCTTTTAATTTTTCTACAATTCAACAAAAAAACAGACAAATTCACTAATTGTCTCCAATCAGGAATCTGTCTGTCACATATCTTATATCTTAATTATTTATCAGCAGTCTCCGCCGCCTTGTTGTTGCAGGTATAACCACACTCCTGATCTGAGCATACCAGCTTATTGCCCTTTACTATCATGTACTTTCCACATTCAGGACATTTCTCATTGCTTGGCATTGCCCATGACATGAAATCACACTCAGGTGCATTGATACATCCATAGTATCTTCTGCCCTTTCTCGTCGTCTTGATGACCACGTCTCCGCCACACTTAGGACAGGTAACACCTATCTTCTCGTAGAACGGCTTTGTAAATCTGCACTCAGGGAATCCAGGACACGCCAGGAATTTGCCGTGAGGACCATACTTGATGACCATGTTTCGTCCGCACACGTCACACACTTCCTCGGACACCTCATCCTCTATCTTGATGGACTCAAGTTCTGCCTCCGCCTTCTTCACCGCCTCGTCGAGATCCGGATAGAAATTGCGGACAACCACTTTCCAGTCCACGGTTCCCTCTCCTATCTTATCGAGAAGAGACTCCATGTTAGCCGTGAAATTCACATCTATGATAACCGGGAACGCCTGCTCCATGCTCTGGTTAACCGCATCACCTATGGCTGTCACATATAACTTCTTCTGTTCCTTCGTTATATATCTTCTCGCAAGTATGGTCGATATGGTTGGAGCATAGGTACTTGGTCTTCCAATTCCAAGCTCCTCCAATGTCTTGACAAGCAATGCCTCTGTATATCTTGCAGGCGGCTGTGTAAAATGCTGTTTCTCCTCAAAGCCGTCAAGCTCCAGCACATCGCCCTCAGCAAGATTGTTGATTCCCGCAACTGTCTCTCCTCTGTCATTGTCCAGATTGTATACAGCAAGGAATCCGTCAAATGCTATCTTTGATGCGGATGTCTGGAATGTCGCATCGCCGCAGCTTACCTTTACACTCTTGACAGAATATACCGCCCCCGCCATCTGGCTTGCAAGGAAACGATTATATATGAGCTGATACAGTCTGAACTGATCCCTTGAGAGCTGTTCCTTTACCATGACCGGTGACAGAGTCACATCTGTAGGTCTGATAGCCTCATGAGCATCCTGTATCTTCTTGTCTGTCTTGGCGCGTCCATTTGAATCGCCAATATATATATCACCGAAATTGTCCGTTATATATTTGTCAGCAGCAGCAACTGCTTCCTCTGATATTCTAGTGGAATCTGTTCTCAGGTATGTTATGAGACCTATCGTTCCACGGCCCTTGATATCAACTCCCTCATAGAGCTGCTGTGCGATCCTCATCGTCTTGGATGTCGCAAAATTGAGCTTCGATGAAGCCTCCTGCTGCAGCGTACTTGTTGTAAATGGCAGCGGTGCCTTCTTGTTTCTCTCACTCTCTTTTATGGACTTTACAACGTATTCTCCATCTTGAAGACCGCTGAGTATCTCATCGAGTGCCGCTCTGCCTGATATCTCTTCCTTATTCTTACCATCTCCGGTAAACTTGAACGTGATAGGCTTCTTGAGCTTGCCGCCGGTCAGATTTGCGTCCAGTGTCCAGTATTCCTGCGGGATAAAATCATTTATCTCCTTCTCCCTGTCACACACGAGCTTGAGTGCAACAGACTGTACACGTCCGGCAGAAAGACCTCTCTTGATCTTTGCCCAGAGAACCGGGCTGATCTTGTAACCAACAAGTCTGTCGAGCACTCGCCTCGCCTGCTGGGCATCCACAAGGTTCATGTCTATGTCCCTTGCCTGCTTTATAGAATTCTTTACCGCATTCTTTGTGATCTCATTGAACGTAATTCTCTTGTAATCCTTATTCTCCAGCTTAAGTGCTTTCATCAAATGATAGGATATAGCCTCTCCCTCACGGTCCGGGTCAGTTGCGAGATAGATCTTGTCGGCCTTCTTAACCGCTTTTCTCAGAGCGGCAAGGATATCACCTTTACCCCTTATAGTGATATATTTGGGCTCGAAATCATTATCAACGTCTATTCCCATCTGACTCTTTGGCAGATCTCTCACATGGCCATTCGAAGCAATCACCTCATAGTTTGATCCAAGAAACTTTTTTATTGTCTTAGCTTTAGCTGGAGACTCAACAATAACAAGATTTTTTGCCATAGCTATCTGTCCTTTCTGTAGGTTTCCTGTAATTCTTATCATCCCAGAGCATCTTCCGGCAGTGTTCATTTTCATGGTCAGGCTCTGACATAATAATTTCTTACCAACTGTTTTATCAATCTTTTCTGTTCTAATTCATACAATATCTGAGTCACCTCAGACACTGAAATCCCAGTCTCGAAGCATATATCATCTATATGCCTTGATTCCAAACGTACACAACTATACACTTTTTTCTCTGCAGGCGCAAGTAAATTTTTGTTAAATGCCTTTGATTCAGCTCGGTTTATGCCCATTTCATCAAGTATATCCTCCACCTGTGTGACACACACCGCCCCCATTCTGATAAGTCCGTTACAGCCTCTGCTGCCCGAATCCGTGATTCTCCCGGGAACAGCATACACTTCCCGCCCCTGCTCCAGCGCCTGGTCCGCAGTGATCAGAGAACCGCTTTTTTCCCTCGCCTCAACGATGAGCACCCCGGACGAAAGTCCACTGATTATCCTGTTCCTGTACGGGAATCTGAAAGCATCCGGTCTTATGTCAAGCCCACATTCCGACAGCACTACTCCGCCGCCATTTCTTATGTCGTGATATATATCATAGTTCTCCCTCGGATACGGAACATTTATACCACTTCCGAGCACAGCCACAGTCTTTCCTCCGGCCTTCATGGCAGCTCTGTGCGCAGCGCCATCTATTCCCAGTGCCATTCCACTGACTATAGTAACCCCTGATGCTGCAAGCTCCCCCGACAGCCTGTCGGCAGCTTCCCTTCCGTACACAGAGGCCTTTCTTGCCCCTACCACCGCAACCGCAGGGTCCAGATCCGCCAGCACATCCACATCCCCTGCTGCAAACAGAAGCATTGGGGGATCCGGTATATCATACAGCTTCCCGGGATACAGCTTATGTCCCGGATAAATATATGTAATGTCATTTCTTCTAAGCTCCTCTGCATATGCCGCAACTTTCCCGGCATCTCTGTGTTCAAGGAATCCGTCAGCCTGAGCCTGTGTGAGTTCATCCCGAAGCTGTTCCTCAGAAGTGTTCCACAGTCCTCTTATACCTCCGTATTTCATGGCAACGTTCATCTTCACAGTGTGAGTCATCCTGCTTATCATCCCAAACCAGAGATAAAGTAATTCCTCCGTCATGTCACACACCTCCCTGAATGTCCGCATTTCTGAAGAACACCGCTTCTCTCAGGTGTTTTATCCCGACCTCAGGATCTCCATCGAGATCCGCAATAGTCCTGGCTATCTTGAGTACCCTGTATGCTCCTCTCGCAGTCATATCCATATCGGCAAAACAGTCCTCCATGAAATTCTTTGCCTCGCCGTCAAGCACTACATATTTACTGCATAATGCCGAATCCATCTGGGAATTGAACCGTATATTTTCACCGCTGAACCTTTCACTCTGTATCCTCTGGGTCCTCAGCACACTCTCCCTCATTTCTGCTGAATTCTTCCCTGTCCGGCCACCAAATAACTGTCTGCAGTCCACCTTCCTAACATCCACATTTATATCTATCCTGTCAAGCAGAGGCTTGCTTATCCTGGCATTATAATTCCTGATCTGCCTGACCGTACATGTACACCTGTTCATATCCGGGTACTGTCCGCAGGGGCATGGATTTCTCGCCGCAACCAGCATGAAGTCCGCAGGAAATCTGTATATTCCACCAAGCCTTGATATACTGACCTCACCGTCCTCAAGGGGCTGTCTCATGACCTCGAGCACGTTCCGGTTAAACTCCGGCAGCTCATCGAGAAACAGCACACCACCGTGTGCAAGACTTATCTCTCCTGGTCTTGGATTATGCCCGCCGCCGGACAGGGCATGCAGGGATATCGTATGATGAGGTGCCCGGAATGGACGGCGGTTTATTATATGACAGGATTCATCCAGAAGCCCCGCCACACTGTACACCTTCGTTATCTCTATACTCTCCTCAAGGCTGAGTCTCGGAAGTATCGTTGGGATACGTCTGGCTATCATGGATTTGCCTGCCCCGGCGGGGCCTGTCATGAGTATGTTGTGCATTCCCGCCGCGGCTATCTCCACTCCACGTTTAAGGGATTCATGCCCCATTACCTCAGAGAAGTCCACTTCAGCTTCATCCCCTGACGTATCCAGCATGGCTTCTACATCAACATATTCAGGCTCTATGGTCTGTATACCACTCAAGTGATCGACCAGCTCTCCTATACTTGTGACCGGTATAACAGTCATCCCACGTATAATGGCGGCCTCTCTGGAATTCCCCGCCGGCACTATACAGC
>NZ_JBEHVV010000080.1:0-12195 GCF_040227395.1 Coprococcus sp. RTP21428st1_C9_RTP21428_210409 | reverse complement strand
CAAGCAGGATATGGAGTATATGCTGGTTGTCAAGCTTAAGAGCGGTGATGGCAGGAGTGCTTCATACTATACCAGAGTGGTCGTAAATGACAATTATCATGAGTCCCAACTGCTGAATGCCGCAAAGGATTTCCACGATGCGACATTTGCATTTGACAAGCTGGAGTCGGAATCTGTCATAGGAACCTACAAGCAGGAATACACGGGCGGCGGAACGGGAGATTCCTACGGACTGGGACATGTGAATCTTGCAAATGCATACTCGGATCTCCTCTGGGATGGACTTAAGCCTACGGTTATAAGCGATGTAAACACATATATAAAGGAGATAGATGTCAACTATGCGGTGATCGAGATGGAATATAAAGCCATGTCCATCACATCGCAGGATGTCATGAGCTATTATACAGTTAAGGAGTTCTATAAGATCAGCTACAAGGATGTGCCTGTTGCCAGCCAGACTGATGAGGCGGACGGAGCCGGCACTGATGGAATATATTTTGACGAAACAGCTTCGTATGATGAGGCCTATTCGGATGAACAGGATGCAGATACTGTTACGGAGACTGAGCCGAAGATCACCATGCTCAGCTATGACAGATATGTGGACGAGTATTTTGACAAAGACGGCATAGATGCCATAAACAATGTGTATGAGATAGGTATCGTGTCATCGGATGATCTGGAATACCGCTACACAGAGGATAACAAGAAGATCGCATTTGTGAGAAATGGACAGCTCTGGATGTATGACTACGGCGATGGACAGATAACTCTGGTATACGGATCAGGAATGGATGACCATGCAAATGACTCAAACACTTACTCCGACCATGACATGAACATCATAAGCTTTGACAAAGATGGAAATATGACATTTGCGGTGTATGGATATATGAACAGCGGAGATCATGAGGGAAAGCTCGGAGTTGCGCTGTATACATTTGATTATACGACTCTGGAGGTGGACGAGCTTCTGTTCGTCGAGTGCAATGTGCCTTATGAGGCTATGAAGAGCGAGACCTCTAGACTGACATATTACGACGGAGATAAGTTTTATTACATGCTCGGCGGAAAGGTGAACGCCGTGGACATGAGGACGAGACAGCAGTCTTATATTGCGGAGGGACTGTCAGCCAGCGATGTCAAGGTGTCGGTGAACATGGAAGTTATGGCGTATGGAGAGAGCGAGGACCAGAGCAGCAATACAAAGCTGACTCTGATGAATATGCATACCGGAAAGAGTTATGAGATCACCGCCGGAGCAGGGGAATGTCTGATATGCTATGGCTTTAAGGACTCGGATATGGTATACGGAGTGTCGAGCATATCTGATGCGCAGGTTGATGTGGATGCTGAGTCATTTGTTGGTACGAGGTACAGCGAGGAGTCCAGAGATAACATACCTGCATCCAGATTGTATATAGTAAACAGCGATGGCGAGCAGATAAAGGAATACGCAAAGAGCGGGTATTATCTGATGCAGGTTGATGTGGATACGAATCTGCTGTATCTGACAAGAGGAGAGAAATCCGACAGTGGATTCAAGTCTGTGGACGATGATTTCATAACCTTCAAGGAGGACGATACAAAGGAGACGATAGGAACTACCCATCTGTCATCCATAACCGGATATGACAGGCTGTATTTTACGGTTCCGTCAAATATGTATCTGAGCTATATACCGGCGCTGAACATAACAAAGGAAAAGATAGATCCTGATGTTGCAAGTATGATAATGACAGTAGTGCGTGATAAGGTGACCTATCATGTGTACGACAATCTTGGACTTTCAAAGATATATGACGTGGCGGGTGATGCGATAAATTATGCAGTGTCTGTATCAGGTATAGTGGTGTCAAGCGAAGGCGAGGTAATATACAGGCAGGCTGAGAGCCAGGAATACAACACCATTGCCTCTGGAATATTCCATCGCAGTACGCGAAGTGTGGATGCGTCACTCGGCGACTGTCTGTACATGGTTCTGACGTATCAGGGAGTACAGGTGACAGAGGATGATATAGCACAGTATACAGATCCTGTCGAGGCTCTTAACTCTCTTGGAAAGAGACAGGGCATAGATGTTACAGGTCTTTCGCTGGATATGCTCCTCGGTTATGTGAGTTCGGGAATACCGGTAATATCGAGGATAAGCGATGGCAGATATGTTCTCATAGTGAGCTATAATGAGGCAGACATAAGATATTATGATCCTGTCGAGGACAAGGAGATAGTTGTGTCAAGAGATGAGTATACGGATATGATGCTCCAGTGGCACAATGAATCCTACACTTATGTTGAGGAATAAAGATAAAAAGAAAACGGAGCGAGTTACCGCTCCGTTTTCTTTATAATAGTTGTAGTATAAGTTACTTAGCATGGATCCGAATGTTACGGATCATGTAGATTACTCCTCTGCGATTGTTCCTACTGGACAAGAACCAGCACAAGCACCACATGAGATACACTGTGAACCATCGATAACAAATACGCCGCCATTATCGCTGATAGCACCTACTGGACAAGCACCAGCACATGAACCACAACCGATACATGAATCGCCAATAACGAATGCCATAATTGTTTCCTCCTTATAAAGTAAAAATAATCACACGCTTATTGTAAAACAAAACTCATTAATTAGCAAGTGATAATAATATTTATCAACAACGGGTTTTATCAATAAGTAACAATAAAAGGGATAGACATTTAAAATTGGGTATAATATAATGTGAATGCTGAGTAAGAGCGCAATCTAAGGAGGATATAAATAATGGTAAAGATAAGTAAAGACATGCTTATAAATGACATTCTTGCAGTTGATGCAGGAAATGCAGCAATACTGATGGCAGCAGGTATGCATTGCATAGGATGCCTTGCAGCAGCAGGAGAGAGTCTTGAGGAGGCAGCAGCCGTTCATGGACTTGATGCAGAGGAGCTTGAGCA
Organism: Coprococcus sp. RTP21428st1_C9_RTP21428_210409; assembly: GCF_040227395.1. Taxonomy (NCBI): domain Bacteria; kingdom Bacillati; phylum Bacillota; class Clostridia; order Lachnospirales; family Lachnospiraceae; genus Coprococcus; species Coprococcus sp. RTP21428st1_C9_RTP21428_210409. The sequence continues at coordinate 9,249 of NZ_JBEHVV010000080.1, read as the reverse complement.
GGAGATCAATGATTATCTTGCAAAAAAGGAGGCTGAGTAGTATACTTGCCAAAGTAACCAGGTGTACTATAAAGGATGGAGAGATATATGAAGACAGACGGAACAAATCCTCCCGGGCAGGGAATATTTGGACTGATAGATATTAATTGTCATATTTTACCGGGAACAGAGGATGGACCGGATAATTTCCGGGAAGCGGCAGAGATGCTCAGAATAGCGTATGATGAGGGAATAAGGACGATAGTTGCCACCCCGCCATACAACAAGAAGAATCCGATAATGGATGGAGACAAACTGGACAGACTTGTGGAACAGCTCAACGTTGAAGCTGGAAAGATAGATCCGGATTACAGAGTCTATCTTGGAAGAGAGATAGAGTATAACGATGAGAACCACCAGAAGATCATATCTGGTCAGTTGGATTCCATGGCAGACAGCAAGTATGTTATGATCAGATTCCCTTACGATGTGGATTTTGAGACGATATCTGAAGCTATAAGAGACATCAATATGGACGGATATATACCGATAGTTGCCAATGTAGAACAGTATGAATGTCTTGAGGAAGACGAGGACAAGGTCGAGGAGCTCATTCAGTTTGGTGCATATGTACAGATAAGTGCATCGGCTGTGGTTGGAGATCTTGGACATGACATCAAGAATTTTTCGAGAAAGCTTCTCAAGGGAGAGCTTGTTCACTTTGTGGCAAGTGATGCATTGGATTCAGAGGATAAAGCACCATACCTCAGGGAGTGTGCTGAGTACATAGAGCGAAAGTATGGAGAGGATTACATGACGGAGCTCTTCTACACCAATCCAAAAGCAGTTATCGAGAATGATGATATTGACATATAAAACAAAAAGACGTATCGCTTGTGCGGTACGTCTTTTTTGCTGCGCCGGAATCTCTGGCTATTACTTATAATGCTGACAGTGTCTGAAGTGCTTCCTCCGGCATAATAGCGGTGAAGTGCTCCTTGAAATGTGCCGGCATGGCATATGTGAGCTTCTGTGCTGTTCCGTATTCTGCAAGGATATTGCAGACTCTCACAAATTCCTGGCTTGTGTTATTGCTGTTCGTGAGAACCAGATAATATCTTCCGTTGGAAGGATTCTTGTACAGGCAGTTCTCGCTGAAGTAGAAAGAAGCAACCTGTTTTGCTGCACTTATGATGGTTGCAAGTGAGTCAAAGATGTACAGTGAGCACATGCTCTCCCTTGCTGAACCTGATTCCTTTGTGCTGCCTGTTGTACTGGCGGCAGTGCCTGTGGTGCTGTCATCAGATGATGCATTGCTGCCATTTGCCGCAGCGGCAAAATCTCCTGCGGTTCCGGCAAGTCCGGATATGGTGTTGAAAATGCCCTCAAGTGCCTCTCTTACGCCCTGTGGAACGGAACCGGATCCACTGATCTCAAGTCTTGCGATGGTTCCGTTGTTATCCCTGGACTCATCGTTGTCGTCAAGATCGTCATCTATGTCATCATCATCCATGTATTCGTCATCGTCATCAATATCATATTCGCTGGTCTTTGAGAATCTGGAAAAGCGGGTATCCAGTTCTTCCGGATCTTCAACCTTTGTCACAATGAGTATGAGACAATCTGGTGATACCGGTATGGCTTCGATCATAAGTGGAGTGTCGTCAGCCTCAAAGCCTAATTCTACAGATGCCTGCTGCATCATATCCTTGAAGAGCTCTTTTGCCTTCGGTGTGCCATAGGCAAGCTCGGAGATCTTGAGCTGCTTTTCGGTGAGATCGGCTTTGTTGAGTGTGCATCTTATCTGATTTTCACTTAGACGTTCAATCTTCATAGAATCGACCCCCTTCAATAATTTAATGGTATTAAAATGTGTATTATAGTTTACCACATTTGTCAAGCAAGTAAATAGGATATATGGAGAAAATATTGGAATTTTCCGTGAAAAAATATCCCTAATTCTACGTTATGTATACTTTTATGAAAATTTCATAAAATATGCTCAAATGGGGTTGGAAAATGGCTTTTTATGCGTTATTGTGGAGTTGTGAGCGGGACGTGCTCAGGATATTTAGATGAGCTCATTTCTTTATTTTTCTACAAATTCTGTCTGATTCTTATCGTCTCAGATACAATTCCCAGAGATAGTGATATGACAGTGCTCACACATTTCCATAACTGACACATGGCACATAAAAGGAGAATAATACATCACAACACATCTGTCTTTACATTGCATGGCAGGGATGGAAAAATAAACTATTTGGGGGTGATGCCTATAGGGGGTTAAAAGGCAGCAGTAGCATATAGAACATAATTATATGCACAGAATTACACTTAACATCTATTTGGGGGGCTCTGCCGCTGTCACAGCAGAGCTCCTGGTTTTATTTGGCGTGCTGTTCATGCCATGTACAGACTGCATTGCAGATGGCGTTTGCTAGGGCGGTCTGGTATTCATCATTGCACAGATCGGAACATTCCTTTGTGTTGCTCAGAAAGCCGCACTCAACGATGACGGCGGTGCATGGACTTTCCCGCAAAACAAGGTATTCGGAATTGCCCTTTGCCGCCCGTGTGTTGGATGGATCGGCTTCGGAGATGAGATGCTCCTGGATGCACTCCGCCAAGGCTTTACCACCGGAGGAAGTGGAGTAATAAAATACCTGCGCTCCGTGGACATACTCGGCTGAATAGCTGTTCTGGTGGATGCTGATGTAGAGATCAGCGTTTACATTTGTGGCGAGGTTGGTGCGGGCTTTCAGATCTGAAGTCTTCTTGCTGGATGCATTTTCACTGTTCAGGGACTTGTCGGAGTCTCTGGTCAGATACACGGAAAATCCCTGATCCGTAAGTGCCGATGCCAGTTTTGAGGCGATGGCCAGATTTATATCCTTTTCCATGATCCCATCCGGGCTGACCTTACCCGGGTCAAATCCGCCGTGTCCCGGATCGATGAGGATCGTAAATGATTTTGCCGCATCTGTGGTGCCCAAACCTTCGGTGGATGCGCGCCCATTTCCTGTATTGGTGGAAGTATCCTGCCCGGCTGTATGGTCTGCGGGACGGACTATAAATATGTAGCAGAGGATTGGAGGAAGTATTACTGCAAATATTATGGCAAATACAAGTATGTATAATTTGGTGGAAGTACGCATCGGTGATACCCGGGAAGTGTAATTACTATTTTATATGACGGCGGCGGACGTTATATGATATATGTTACCCAAATATAGCCTAAACATTTGACACACATGCGGTGCTGGGCTAAAATATGGGCGTATATGCAATAATATAGAAGCGATAACAATTTATTATAGAAGAAGGTAAAGTGATGAACACTATAATTGCAAAAGCAGGAGTGGATGACGACCGCATGTATGAGCAGGCGGCGGAGATACTTAAGAGAGGTGGTCTTGTAGCATTTCCGACAGAGACAGTGTATGGCCTTGGAGGAGACGCGCTGAATCCGGATGCGTCACATCGGATATATGCGGCAAAGGGCCGGCCATCGGACAATCCGCTCATAGTCCATATAGCAGAGACATCAAGCGTGTATGAACTGGCGGAGACAGTAAGTGACGACACGAAGAAGCTCATGGAAGCATTCTGGCCGGGACCACTCACCATCATACTCAACAAGAAAGAGGTCGTTCCGCACACGACCACTGGCGGACTTGATACGGTTGCCATCAGGATGCCATCGCATCCGGTTGCCATGAGGCTCATAAAGGATTCGGGAGTGTATATCGCAGCTCCAAGTGCCAATCTGTCTGGACGACCATCCCCGACCACTGCGCAGCATGTGCAGCAGGATATGGACGGCAGGATAGATATGATCATCGACGGCGGGGCAGTCGGAATCGGTATAGAGTCGACGATAGTGGACATGACCGGAGACAGACCGACTATATTGCGGCCTGGATATATCACTCCGGAGATGATAAGGGATATCGTTGGCGATGTGACTATAGATCCGGCGATAACAGGTGTGAACAATGCTCTGAGACCTAAGGCTCCGGGGATGAAGTACACACACTATGCTCCAAAGGGAGAACTCAGCATAGTAGAGGGCGATAGACTGGCTGCGGCTGAGAAGATAAGAAGTCTTGTTGCGGAGAAAAAGGCGCAGGGATACAAGACTGCGGTACTGTGTGACACTGACAATGTCAGTCTTTATGATGACGGAGTATGCGAGAACGTATACGATGCCGGAAGCAAGAAGAACGAGATAACTGTGTCTGCCGGACTGTACAGTCTGCTCAGAACCTGTGATGACATAGGTGCACAGTATATATACAGCGAGTCATTTGAGGAGGGGGACATGGGCTACGCCATCATGAACCGTCTCATCAAGGCTGCAGGACACAGGATAATAAGCTGTTAGCTAATTTCGAAAAAAATATTATATAAAAAGGAGAATCAGAACATGATAGCACTTGGATGTGACCACGGCGGATATGAGCTTATGCAGGAGGTTATAAAGCATCTTGAGGAGAGAGGCCTTGAGTACAAGAACTTTGGCTGTTACAGCACAGAGTCAGTTGACTACCCGGTATATGGACAGGCAGCAGCAAAGGCAGTAGCCTCAGGTGAGTGTGATAAGGGAATCATCATCTGCGGAACAGGAATAGGAATATCGATCTCAGCGAATAAGATAAAGGGAATCAGAGCTGCACTCTGCCACGACTGCTTCTCGGCACAGGCGACAAGAGAGCACAACGATGCAAATATGCTGGCTATGGGTGCCAGAGTCATAGGACCTGGACTTGCACTTAAGATAGTCGACATATTCCTCGACACACCATTCTCAAATGATGAGCGTCACGTAAGAAGAATCGGAATGATTGAGTAGTATAATAAGTTATGCCGTAAGGGGGACCCCGTTCATACTCAAAAAAGAATCCCATGACAGTATGGTCAAGACTGTCATGGGATCTTTTTTTATACGGTTTTCGTCAAACTGCATCATTTGTTCGACATATAACCGCGTTAAAAGGAAGAAAAATGATTAATGGATAAACATAAGTATTATCAACATAGTCACATTGTACATTAACAATAAAAAAATATCAAGGGGGTTGTACAAACTTTACAAAATGTTTATTTACAATATAGCCAACTCATTATAAAATAATATTACTTGAGTTTTGACATAATAATCTAAAGTGATGCTTTGATGAAGTGTTTATGGAATTGAGTCTGCTCATAAATTTTTATAAGGGAGGAATGTTATGCTGCAGGAGACTATGAAGAAGATAACCGATGCAGAGTCTGAAGCTGACGAGATCATTCGCAAGGCCAAGGAAGAAGCCGACTATACAGTAGCTGCTGCAAAGAAGGAGGCTGCGGATATGATCGCGGCCGCAGGATCAGCTTCGAGAGAAAGCATGAAGAGTGCCGAGGGAGCCGGCAGATCTGAGGAGGAGAAGCTCACGGTGAAGGCGATGGATATTGCCACCGCTGAGATCGCACATCTCAGGGAACGTGCAGCGTCCATGGAAGGCGAGGTTACTTCCATGATCATCGCAGAGCTGGTGGGATGAAAAGTCCTGCAGGCATTTTAAGAAAGGGGGTAAATGTATGGCGGTACTTCCTATGAAGAAGATTGAGATCTGTGCCATGAAGAGGGACAGAAAAGCAATTCTTGAGAAGCTCCAGTCGCTGGGAATGGTTGAGATACAGACTGATAACGAAGAGACTGATGACTTCAGGAAGATGAGTACCACAAGCCAGAGAGCAAAGTACGAGAAGAGAGTACAGAATACAGATGAAGCCTTACAGATAATTGATAAATATGCTCCGGAGGAGAAATCCATATTTGCCAGCCTGGAAGGACGGCAGGAGGCGTCAGAGGCTGACATTCAGGAGATCATAGCTGGAAGATGGGATTATAACCGTAAGGTTAAAAAGATCCAGGAGATCAGCAAGGACATAGCCGGCTGTGAGGCGGGAATAGTCAAATGTCAGGTGGCTATAGACGGATTGGCGCCGTGGCTGAATATGGACATACCGATCAATACCACAGGGACCGAGAAGACGGATGTGATGATCGGAACTATGCCACCGGGGCTCACGGAGACGGATATTCAGGGGTATATAAGCTCTGCGGAACCGGAGATAGCGGGATACACAGTCACTGTTGTAGGATCTGATAAGGACCAGACTTGTATGGTGGCAATAGCCATTAAAACTGTATCACAGAGGGTGGAGGAGATATTGAGATCCCATGGATTTACAAGAATTTCGTATTTCTCCAAAAGAACACCTGAACAGAAGACGGATAAGTACAGGGCGGATATAAGGGAGTTCGAACAGTGGATAGAGGACAAGAAGAATGAACTAGTATCCATGGCTGATGACAGAGACAAGCTGAGACTTCTGGCTGACTATTACCGCATAAGGGCGGATAAATATAAGGTCCTTGGAAGCCTTCTCCAGTCAAAGAGCACATTTGTCATATCGGGATATGTGCTGGAGAGAGATGCAGACAGGGTAGTGGCTGTACTCAATGAGAATTTCAGCCTGATGGCTGATGTATATGATGTTCCGGAGGATGAAGCGGCACCTATACAGCTTCAGAATCCGAAGATGTTCGCATCGGCGGAGGGTGTACTGGAGTCATTTGGACTTCCGGGAAAAGGTGAGATGGATCCAACCACACCGATGGCGATATTCTATATATTCCTGTTCGGACTCATGTTGTCCGATGCGGCGTATGGACTCATCATATTCCTGGCATGTTTTATTTTGATCAGGAAATTCCCAAAGATGGAGAACGGACTTCAAAAGTCCCTGCGTCTGTTCATGTACTGTGGTATATCCACACTGATATGGGGAATATTATTTGGCGGTTTTTTCGGAGACCTGATAACGGTGGTATCGAGGACGTTTTTCCACCACGAGGTGACGTTCAAGCCGGTATGGTTTGCACCGCTGGATGACCCGATGAAGCTTTTGTTATTCTCTTTGCTGTTCGGACTTATACATTTGTTCGGCGGACTGGCACTCAAGGGATATATGTGTCTGAAGAAGGGAGATGCGAAGTCATTCATATGCGACGTGCTGTCGTGGTTCATGCTCATCACAGGACTTGTGCTGATGCTCATGCCGACGGAGCTGTTCGCATCCATAGCACAGATGCAGTTCAATTTCCCTGGCTGGCTTAAGAATACAAGCTACGGACTGGCGATTGTGGGAGCTGCGATCATCGTGCTCATGTCGGGAAGAGACCACAAGAATCCGGTGCTCAGGCTTGCGCTTGGGCTGTATGACATATACAACCTGACAGGCTGGCTGTCAGATCTGCTGTCGTACTCAAGGCTTCTTGCTCTGGGACTTGCGACGGGAGTTATAGCACAGGTAATAAACCAGATGGGAAGCATGGCTGGCGATGGAATATTCGGAGCCATAGTGTTCATCATCGTATTTATAGTAGGACATCTGTTCAACCTTGCGATCAACATGCTGGGAGCATACGTGCACACATGCCGTCTCCAGTATGTAGAGTTCTTCGGCAAATTCTACGAAGGCGGCGGCAATCCATTCAGGCCGTTCAGAGAGAATACGAAGTACGTTGATATAGTAAGTGGTACAGAAACACAGAAATAAGAAACCAATTTTAGGAGGAGAAAATATTATGACAATGGGAACGGTTTTGGCATTAGTGGGAGCTGCGCTTGCAGTAATTCTTGCAGGCATGGGATCTGCATATGGAGTAGGCGTTGCTGGTCAGGCGGCAGCAGGAGTAGTAAGTGAGGATCCAAGCAAATTCGCAAAAGTTCTTATCATCCAGCTTCTTCCGGGTACACAGGGTATCTACGGACTTCTTGTTGGATTCATAGCATTGTCCAACATAGGAATCCTTTCAGGAACACCGAAGGAGCTCACAGTAGCACAGGGACTTATGATGCTTGCAGCATGTCTTCCAATAGCGGTAGTTGGTCTTGTATCAGCAATGCACCAGGGCAAGACAGCAGTTGCAGCAGTTGGAATAGTTGTAAAGAAGCCTGATCAGTTTGGTAAGGCGATGCTTTTCCCAGCCATGGTTGAGACATATGCGATCCTTGCACTTCTGGTATCAATTCTTGCGGTAAATGGAATCAAATTATAACTTTTTGTAAGGAGGATGTACTTTATGACGGGATTGGAAACAATCGTAGAACAGATCCTTCAGGAAGCGCAGAAGGAAGCTGAAGAGATCAAAGCTCAGGCTGCCAGAAACGCGGATTCCATCATTGCAAATGCCAAAAAGACTGTGGATAAGATGAATGAGGAGACCAGAGAGAAGGTTGCCCAGGCAGAAAAGTCCGGATCATTCAGGGCAAAGTCCTCATCAGAACTTAAGAAGAGACAGGCGATACTTGCGGCAAAGCAGTCAATAATTGGGAATATGCTGGATAAGGCATATGACGCAATGGTGGCGCTCCCGGATGAGGAGTATTTCCAGGTGATCGTCAAATGTCTGGAGAAGTCGGTACAGCCGAAAAGCGGAGAGATATGTTTTTCCGGGAAAGACAGAAAACGACTTACACCACAGACTGAGAAGCAGATAGAGCAGATAGCTGCAGCTCATGGAGGAAGCCTTAAGGTGTCCAATGGGAACTGTGATATAGATGGAGGATTTATCCTGATCTACGGAGGAATCGAGGAAAACTGTTCATTCAGAGCAATGCTGGACGCGAACAGAGAACATTTGGCAGACAAGGTAAATGAATTATTATTTGTTGATAACAGATAGCTGGAGGTAGGCAGATGGCAGACAAATATATATATGCAGTTGCCAGGATCAGGGCACTTGAGATGACGCTTATGAGTCAGGCAGTCATAGAACAGCTCGTGGCCACGGATTCCTACAAGAAGGCGGTTCAGTTCATCATAGAGAAGGGCTGGGGCGATAGTGATAAAGCCAGTATGGATGAAAATGACATACTTAGGGCGGAGACTGACAAGACGTGGGCTGCTGTGGCTGAGATGGTGGATGATATGTCCGTGTTCGATGTCATAAGACTTCCAGATCTGTATCACAACCTCAAGGCGGCGATCAAGACTGTGGTTGCCGGGGAGACTCCTGCCCATGTGTTCTTCGACAATGCCGAGATAGACGGTCAGAAGATGCTGTCCATCGTAAGTGACAAGGCGTGGGACAGACTTCCAGAACACATGAGAGACTGCGCGAGGGAGGCTTGGGACTGTATGGCACAGGCTGGAGATGGACAGATGTGCGATGCTGTGATAGACCGAGGAACACTGCTGGCGATCATGCAGGCT
>NZ_JBEHVV010000079.1:0-12602 GCF_040227395.1 Coprococcus sp. RTP21428st1_C9_RTP21428_210409 | reverse complement strand
GCCCTTATGACAAATGGTATTCCAACGAATACGAGGGCGATGGTAAGTCCTATCTTCGTGTATGCAACGTCTATTCCAAGAGCCTTGAGCGTTTTTCCAAGAAATCCATCCTCACTGTAAAGTCTCGACAGTGTGATACCGGCAACCGCCGTTGGCAGACAGAACGGAAGCTCTATGAATCCGTCCAGTATCTTCTTGCCGGGAAAATCGTATTTGACCAGTGTCCACGCTATTATCAGACCAAACACCGTGTTAACTATCGCCGCTATGAACGAACAGCCGATGCTGGTCTTAAATGCATTCAGCACATTCTTCTTCAGAAGCAGATGCCAAAATTCACCCGGTGAGAGCTTCAGCGATGACACCAGCACCGATGCCAGCGGGATCAGAACTATCAGCGACAGCATTGCAATGACTATTCCAAGCGTCAGATGATATCCCGGGATAACTCTGGTCTTCTTTGCGTTATTAAGTTTATCCTTCTTGCCATTTTCCTCTGCTGCCATCTCGTCTTCCAATCCATTTTAATAATCATATATCTCGTCAAACTTTGCACCGTCATCGAAGAAATCCTCATAGGCTTTGTCCCAGCCTCCGAAATCATCTATGGTCCACTGCTTGATGTCCAGATCAAATACGTCTGCATACTCTGCAAGTATCTTCTCATTTGTCGGGCGATAGCCGCTCTCAGCCTCAAGCCTCTGAGCGTCATCGCTGTACAGGTACTTCAGATACTCTGTGCTGACCGACTCTGTTCCATTGTGCTTTGCGTTGTCATCGACAACCGCCACACTCGGCTGAGCCAGTATACTCACCGACGGATTAACTATCTCGTAATCCTCCGGGTATTCCCTCAGGGTTGCTATCGCCTCATTCTCCCAGGCAATCAGTACATCACCCTTGCCATTCTCCACAAATGTGGTCGTCGAACCTCTGGCTCCCGAATCCATGACCGACACATTCTGATAAAGCTTCTTCATAAACTGCCATATATCAGCTTCATCGCTGTATGTAGTTCTGGCATAGGCAAGAGCCGCAAGGAAATTCCAACAGGCTCCGCCGCTACTCTTCGGATCAGGTGTTATGACTTCCACATCGTCCTTCACCAGATCGTTCCAGTCCTTTATATCCTTAGCATTTCCCTTTCTCACCAGGAACACGATAGTGGATGTGTAGGGTGCTGAATCCTTGTCAAATTCATCTATCCAGCCCTTATCTATCAGACCATTTGCCGATATGAGGTCAATGTCATGCTCAAGTGCCAGTGTGACAACATCCGCATTACAGCCCTCCACAACCGATCTGGCCTGTGAACCGGAGCCTCCATGAGACTGGATGACCTTGATGTCCTGTCCGTACTGCTCTTTGTAATACTGTTCGAACATGTCATTGTATCGCTCATACAGCTCCCTCGTCGGGTCATACGAAACATTTGTAATTGTGATAACATCGTCCTTCTTCCCGCCACAGCCGGCAGCACCTATCGCCAGCACCGCCGCCATGGACAGAAGCAATACTTTTTTTCCAAGTCTCATATCTTTTCTCTTTCTCATAAATAGGTCAATTCTTCCAATGAGCAATAATTGCTGCAACGATATTAACTTCTGCTATACAGTTCACAACCTCCAGGCAATTATTGCGGTCTACAGGTTAAACAGTGATGTTGAGAGGTATCTCTCTCCTGTATCCGGGAAGAGAACCACGATGGTCTTGCCCTCGTACTCAGGTCTCTTTGCAATCTCAGTTGCCGCATAGAGTGCCGCACCTGCGGATATTCCAACCAATACACCATCTGTCTTTGCTATTTTTCTCGCTGTGTCAAATGCGTCATCGTTCTGGATCCTGATGATCTCATCCACGATGCTCAGATCCATGACGCCAGGTACGAATCCTGCTCCGATTCCCTGGATCTTGTGTGGGCCAGGTGCTCCGCCTGAGAGAACCGGTGAATCAGCAGGCTCAACTGCAATCAGCTTGACATTTGGATTGTGCTCCTTGAGTCCGCTTCCTGTTCCTGTAGCTGTTCCGCCTGTTCCTACTGCTGATACAAATGCATCAACCTTTCCGTCTGTATCTCTCCAGATCTCCTCCGCCGTTGTCTTCTTGTGGATAGCAGGATTTGCCTTGTTCTCAAACTGCTGTGGGATGAATGCATTTCCATACTGCTCCTTGAGCTCATTTGCCTTGGCGATGGCTCCCTTCATTCCTTCTCTTCCAGGTGTTAATACGATCTCAGCACCGAGAGCTGAAACAATCTTTCTACGCTCAACACTCATGGTGTCCGGCATTGTAAGTATCAGGTGAAGGCCCTTTGCCGCTGATACAAATGCAAGTCCGATTCCTGTATTTCCTGATGTAGGCTCAATGATGACTGTCTCCTGGTTGATGAGACCATCCTTGATTCCCTGCTCGATCATGGCTGCTGCCACACGATCCTTTACTGAGCCAAGTGGGTTGAAATACTCAAGCTTTGCAACGATGTGTGCCTTGAGTCCAAGCTCCTTCTCATAATTTGTGAGCTCCAGAAGTGGAGTGTTTCCTATAAGTTCTGTTAACTGTGATGCTATCTTTGCCATGATTTTGTTTCCTTTCTTTTTTTACTTTTTTGAAGTCTCTATGTTCTTTCTTGATTCTTTACTATCTTTATATACTGTACATTATTTTCTATATAATTCTTAACAGGCCATCTGATAAATCTTTTCCTCTATTGCTCCTGCCAGTGCTGCATGGCCCTCAGGATTCATGTGTTCCTGATCTGCCTCGCTGCTGTCCGCCACGGATGATGCCGCCAGGAATTCCACACCAAACTCATCGGCTATCTTCCTGTACACATCTGTGAGTTTTCTTGACACCTCAACGGATTCCGGTGAGAACTCAGGATCAAATTCATCCTTCCACACCTGCTCGCCCAAATGTATCGGCGATACGAGAAGTATCCTGCTGTCCGCTGAATACTGTTTTGCCTGAATGAGCAGTCTCCGTATTCCCTTGCCTATCACATCCGGCGATGCCGAGAACACTGTTTTACAGTCATTTGTTCCAAGCATGATCACTATATTCTCCGGTTTGTGTGTCTCCAGCAGAGTAGGGAACAGCGACACGCCCTTTCTTCCCTGTCTCAGTGGATCCTCGAACACTGTTGTTCTTCCACAGAGACCTTCCTCTATGATCCTTATATCTTTATTTGCCAGCTTCTGCTGCAATATACTGGTCCATCTGATCCCCCAGGGAAATCTCTCACCATTCTCAGGATTGTATCCCCATGTATTGGAATCTCCAAAGCACAACACCTGTTGCATCTGTCCACCTCCCGTCTATTGAACCTCGTTCTGTCCAATGGATCTCATTGTCAATCCACATATATCCTATCTGATATGTAGTAATTATCTGTCAACATGTTGGAGTATACAACTTATTTCCTACTATGTCAATAGGGATTATGTGCTTTTATTGTTTAAAAAAAGAGTGAAGATGTAAAAAATATCATCTCCACTCCTTTATAAAGCACATATCCAGCCGTTAATCCTCTGCATTAGGATCACAATCTCTTACATACACATCAACCGAACTACCGCTTACTTTTATGTAATATGACTTTCCAGCTTCACAGTTATAGCTCATGTAAAAATCTTTTTTATTTGTTGTCTTGCTATGCTCTGCATCGTCCACTTCCATGAGCAGATTTTTGTTCTCATCATATAAGTATCCCTTTGGATCACCGTATGAAACAGAATAAAAATAATATGTTCCTGTTTTCTTTGGCACATACCTGTAATACATTCCAACTTCTGCATATACATCGTTAAAATTGCCAAAGTCAATAGCAAATTCATTCACATCCGCAGTTAACGTGGTCGTCTTACTGGTCACTTTTGCTGATATCACACCACGCTTACCTGAACCTTCCGCTGTCAGCTCATATGTTCCAGGAACAAGATACACATATCCGTTCCAGCCACATATTCTACCATATTCATCTGTCCATCTGCCCAGATCGTCAACCGTGCACTTTTCATTGTTAGATTTGACCGCAATCTTTGTTACATCCGCCGCAAGATCCACTTTATTCTCCCCAACGCCAAATGTACGATTGCCGATATAAGTCACATCGTCCCCAATTTTAATTTTCACATCATATGTTCCAGGAATAATTGACATATAATATTGTCCATTACGATCTACTGTAGCAAATTCACTGTTAAGTTCGTATTGGACTGAATTATCTTTGTTTATGATAATAACACTTGCCCCATCCAGTATATTGCCATTTTTATCTCTGACATACCCCATAAGAGTTGATCCAAGTATAGTTTTTATCACACAACCAACTATGGTACTTATTTTTTCGTTGTTGGCATCTGTTATTTTTACTTTGAGATTATATGTACCTTCTTCTTCTAATTTACCGGTTATTTTTCCTTTTGAATCAATGCTGAGATTATAACTTTCTCCGACAAAACTGTATGTATAACTTCCGGAACCGCCAGCCACAGCTGCAATACTATTGTTGATCCTACAGATATGGCTGTTACGTCCCATAATTTTAAATACTGGTTCATAATTTCCTGCAATCGTTGTCTGGCTGTATATATTCCATGAAATTTCATAAGTGTCCACATTTCCCAGTTCATCGACTGCTTTAACAGTTGTCACAGTCGTTCCCGCCTTAGTCGGTTTTCCACTGAAATAAACCTTATTGGCATCTCCTGGATCCACCTTGTATTTCACGCCGGCAGGGAGGCCCACTACATTGATCACACATATGCCCTTATAACCTTCAATGCTATTTACATCCAGAGTCTTATTCATACCAACATTCTGCTCACACTTATAGGATACATAAATCGTTCTATTATTCACGTCTCCAGAATAATATGTCTCAATTTTAGAATTACCTGTACCCGTAAGTCCCTTTATATATATGCAGATTCTTGCCTTTCTTGACAATGTATAGCCTCTTCTCAGTGCAATCGTATAGTTCTTATTGTCTTTTGTTGTAACACTGTCAAATGGAATATTGTAATTATAATTACCATTCATCACTGTACTCGCCTTGATTGAAAAACTTGAGGACGTCAGTTTCTGTTCAGATGACAGCGTAAGTTTAACTGTACGAGGGTTACTCATCATTGCCGATACAATTGTGACTGGTTTTTCGACCGTTATTTTGTACGAAGCCTTCTTGCCGGTGCCATCTGTAGCCTTCGCTGTTATCACCGCTGTTCCTGTAGCAGCTGCATATACATTTCCTGCAGAATTTACCACTGCTACCTTATCATTTGAAGAACTCCATGCACATTTTTTATTTGTTGCATCTGCCGGCTTTATCACCGGGCTTAGCTGCATCGTTCTGCCAACATACATCTTTCCATTTGTTTTGCTGAAACTTATCGATGATACTGAGGCCCTTACAGTCACCCTGCAGATCGCTTTCTTTCCTGAACCATCAGCAGCAATCGCTGTGATCGTCGCTCTACCGCCTCTTACTGCTGTGACCCTGCCTGATACGCTTACCTTTGCGATCTTGGAATTGCTGCTTTTCCAGATAACCTTCTTATTGCTGGTTGTGTTAGGACCTACTGTCGCCTTTATCACTGCCGACCTGCCCTTCTTGATCGTCAGCGCAGATTTGTTCACCTTGACTCTTGTGGCCGGCTGTCCGACTGTGACCTTCACCACCTTCTTGATCTTCGCATTTGACTTGAGAGAGATCGTGATATTTGCACTACCCTTTTTCACTGCTTTTATCTTACCTGTAGAAGATACTGTCACGATCTTTTTATTGCTTGTTGAGAATTTCAGATTGCCTGAAGTCGTATTTGTCTTCAGTGTAAATGTTTTCCTCGCCTTGAGTGTAAGAGTATTACTTGGAAGATTCTTCACCGTGATACTCTTGACGGTTGATGTGGCCGCCGCATTTACCGGAATGCTGACACCTGTAAATGTCAATGCAAATGCAAGGATCACCGCAACGACCGCCATAAACCTGTTACTTCTTTTCATAAAGTTCCTCCTTTTTCCTTAAAACATAACCTTTCCTTTTTAATACACCATATCACAATTATGAATTATGCGCATTTTTTTGTCAATCTCGCAAAATTCCCTATTATTTTGTATAAAAAGGCGAAAAGCCGGATATACAATCCACTTATTGTATCCCCGGCTTTTCGCTAGTTCTTAATATTCTAATTAAATATACTTAATAACACTTTTTACAAGGAGTATATCCCATGCTCTCTGCATAACTCTTTGATACCTTTGTCGGTCCGTTCATGCCACTACATGTCGATCTGCTGTGGTACTTCTTTCCTGTTCTCGGTATCCATACATCATTTCCAGAACCTTTTCCAATCGATCCCTGTGAACCATTTCCACTTCCGGAATTTCCAGAACTGTCGGAACTTGTGTTGTTCTTTGGTGGTGTATATTTCTGTTTTACAACCTTTATATTTGACCATTTGCCATAATAGGTTTTTACTTTTCCTTTTACCCTGACCTGTCTGAACGCTCTGACTTTTATGGTGTACGATGTCCTGTAAGTGTCAAGCAGAAGTGTTCTTGATGTTTTTCCCCTTACCGAAACCTTTCTGTACACAGAACTGTTCGTCTTTCTAAATGCCACCTGGTAACCTGTGGCGTTTTTCACACTCTTCCATGACACAAATATCTCATCATGCCAGTAATTTGCCTTTGCGCTCTTTATTGTCACCTTTGCAGGAGTTGTGGCCGCCTGAACCTCCGTCGAGCCAGATGCAAAAGCCCCGGCAAACAACATGGAAAATGCAACCATTAACACGACTACTTTTCTCATTAGTTTGTTCATAATATGATCCTCCTCACTATAATATGTGCATATCCCGTCTACGCAACTACAGCTATCATATTACTTATTATATCACTTTCCAATATATATACAAACTGTATATTGACATTATCACCACAAAAGTTAATTACCCGATTTCGGATTAGTAGTCGATATATATACATCACATGCGGATCTGATTACGGATATATAATATGTCTTGCCCGCAACACATTTATAACTCATGCAAAAATCATTTTTATTAGTTGACAGGTCGTGCTTTACATCATCCACTGCTGCCAGAATTTTTCTGTTCTCATCATACAGATATCCATACGGATCTCCTGTCGAAATTGAATAGAAGTAATATGTGCCCGTGTTTTTTGGAACAAATTTGTATAACTCTTCTTTTTCCGCATAAAATGATGTTTTATCGCCAATCTCGATCACATCCTCAGACATTTTTGCTGTGACTGAAACTGCCTTTCTGTCTACCTTTGCAGTTATCACTCCTCGCTTACCCATTCCTTTGGCCTTAAGTGTATATGATGTTCCTGGAACAAGATAAACATACCCATTTGTACCGCATTGTCTGTCATATTCATCATACCATGCTCCGATATCATCAACAGAATACTTGGCATTGTCAGGATTTACAGTAAGTTTTAATACATCTGATACAAAGTTTCTGCCAGTCTCAGACTTGTCAAATTTCTGATTATACAGATATGTGCTGTCATCTCTTATGGATATTACCACTTCGTATGTACCAGGGAACAGATCCATCGAATATGAGCCATCATTTCTTGATGTAGCACCATTCCACGCAAGCTTATAAGGAGTTGCTTTATCCTGATTGTAGAACTTGATCGATACCCCGTTCAGGTTATTTCCATTTATATCCTTGACATACCCCTCAACCTTGATCGCCTTTTTAGCATTTATCTCACAGTTAACTGTGGTGCTGATCTTCGTATCGTTGTCATCCGTTATCTTTACCTTCAGGTTATATGTTCCCTCCTGATAAATTTTTCCTGTGACCCTTCCTGTTATATCAACACTCAAGCCATAGTCATCCCCGTCTATGCTATAAGTGTATTTCCCTGAACCGCCTGCGACAGATGCAGGCTTCACACTTACTGAATAATATTTATCATCCGTGCCTATCATGCCGTATTGAGGTATATAATACGCCGCGATCACCGACGAACTGCTGACATTCCATGTAATTATGTATGTAACTATATCCCGCAGCTCATCAACAGACTTAATTGTTGTTTTCGTTGTTCCTGTCTTTCTCACTGTTCCACTGAAACTGATCGCGTTACTTCCATCCGTTTTTATTGCATATTTCACACCATCAGGGAGCTTGTCTACAGTAATTTTACATATTCCTCTTGCTCGATCCACTGTAAATTCTCTGCTGAATGACTCATTCTGTTCAAGTTCATAAGTCATATAAACCCTTCTATTTGAATGATCCTTGGAATAATATGTCTCAATACTTGACTTACCTGTGCCATACAGTCCATCTACATAGACACAGACTCTCACATAATCGCTTAATGAGCATCCTCTTCTCAGCGCTATGGTGTAGGTTTTATTGTCCTTTGTCGTCACGCCGTCCAATGGAATGGTATAGTTATATGTTCCATTCAGTACCGTGCTCGCCTTTACAACAAAACTGGAAGCCGGAAGTTTCTGACTTCCCGATAATGTAACCTGCACAGTTTGTGGGTCACTGACAGTTGCAGATGCTATGGTGTTCGCTTTCGCAACTGTGACTTTGTATGTCGCCTTCTTACCTGTGCCATCTGTAGCCTTTGCTGTTATCACTGCTGTTCCTGCAGCAACCGCATATACTTTTCCTTCAGAATTTACCATGGCTACCTTATCATTTGAAGAACTCCATGCACATTTCTTATTGGTTGCATATGCCGGCTTTATAACTGGGCTGAGCTGCATCGTTTTGCCTACATACAGCTTTCCACTTATTTTACTGAATTTTAATGATGTTATCGGTGCCTTTACTGTTACCTTGCAGACTGCTTTCTTTCCTGAACCGTCAGCAGCCACTGCTGTGATAGTCACTGTTCCGCCTTTTACCGCTGTGACCCTGCCTGTAGCACTTACCTTTGCGATCTTGGAATTGCTACTCTTCCAGATAACCTTCTTATTGCTGGTTGTGTTAGGTCCTACTGTCGCCTTTATCACTGCCGACCTGCCCTTCTTGATCGTCAGCGCAGATTTGTTCACCTTGACTCTTGTGGCCGGCTGTCCGACTGTGACCTTCACCACCTTCTTGATCTTCGCATTTGACTTGAGATAGATCGTGATATTTGCACTACCCTTTTTCACTGCTTTTATCTTACCTGTAGAAGATACTGTCACGATCTTTTTATTGCTTGTTGAGAATTTCAGATTGCCTGAAGTCGTATTTGTCTTCAGTGTAAATGTTTTCCTCGCCTTGAGTGTAAGAGTATTACTTGGAAGATTCTTCACCGTGATACTCTTGACGGTTGATGTGGCCGCCGCATTTACCGGAATGCTGACACCTGTAAATGTCAATGCAAATGCAAGGATCACCGCAATGACCGCCATAAACCTGTTACTTCTTTTCATAAAGTTCCTCCTTTTTTATGTAACATTCCCTTTTAATACACCATATCATATATTATAAATTATATATTATGCTTGTCAATCTCGCACATGCTATTGAGCATTATTCATACCCACATAAAAAGACGTACGGGTATCCTCTTAATTTCCAGGATACTCTGTGGTTATATATACCATACTGCTGTTTCGTGTAACATTAATATAGTAGACTTTTCCTGCTTCAAAGTTATATGACATATAGAAATCGTGGTCATTTCCTGTGCTGATATGCTCCTGCTTGTCATCATCATTAATTGTAAGCACTTCTCCATCTGCATCATAAAGATGTCCATATGGATTATTACCCGATCCAGAGCTTGAATAGATATAGTATGCTGCCGTCATCTTTGGAACAAATCTATAGTATGTTCCCACTGATGCATTTATAGAGGTTCTATCACCAATCTCCTCATAGTCTGTCTTAATATCTGCTACAACATATGAAGTCTTGCGGTTTATCGTTGCGGTTATAGTTCCGGCTAAAGCAACCCCGCGACCTGTAAGTCTGTAAGTACCAGGCGCCAGATAAACGTATGCACCAGCTCCAACGCTGTTGCCATCCTCGTCATACCATGTGCCGATATTCTCTATATTATATCCGTTATCTTTTGATCTAACGGATATCTTTTTTACATCCGACGAATAATTTCTTCCCGAAATGTTTCCGGTAAACCGCTGTGAATATATGTATGTTGTGTCCGAACCCGAATATATCGCTATATCATATGTCCCAGGAACAATATCTACAGAATACGATCCATCTCTTTTTACATCAGAATAACAGTAATATGTATACTCTGTGGATTTGTCCCTATTCGTAAATATAATATATGCATTTGACAATACTTCTCCTGCCACATCCCTGATATATCCCGATACTGTAATTCCCTGTGCAACATTTATCACACAGTCTACAGTTGTGCTGACTCCGGCATTATCGGAATCCGTTATCCTGACTTTTATATTATAAGTACCAGCCTTATTGATGTAACCCTCCAATTTACCATTACTATAAATATCAAGACCATAAGTATTGCCAACTATATCATAGATATAATTTCCTGAGCCACCAGCTACAGAATTTATATCAGCAGCTACATGCACAGCCGCTCCACTTTCACCACGAGTGCGATAATACCTTGGGCTGTAATAAGCTGATATCACGGAGCTGTTGTATACACACCATGTTACGATAGTTGTCATTGTATTACCATACTCATCAACTGCTGTAATTGTCGTGACTGATGTGCCAGACTTGGTTATTTTCCCTGTGAAAGTAATACAGTTGGAACGCATTCCACCTATTGTATACCTCATTCCAGCCGGAACGTCCTTTACAGAAACCTTGAGGTAGCCACTGCCAGATAAATTAACGTCTGTATTCACATTCGCATTCTGCTCAATTGCTCTGGCTTCATAATATGTCTTATTATACTTTCCGTCAGAATAATATGTCTCCACCTTACCGGTTCCTGTTCCTGTAAGTCCACTTACGTACACACATATTCTGTCCGAAGATGAAAGCCTGTTCTCCTTGTTTAACCTGATCGTGTATTTTTTATTGTCTCCTGTAGACACACTTTCAATCGGAATGCTCTTGTTGTATATGCCGCCATTTAATGTGGTCTTTACTTTAACAGCAAAATTTGATGCTGTCAGCTTCTGTGCAGATGACAATGTAACATTTATTGTCTGCCTGTTATCCACCTGCGCCGAAGCAATCTTCACAGCATTTAGAACTGACAGCTTATATTTTACTGTCTTTTTTGTTCCGTCTGTAGTTGTTGCCGTAATCACTGTGGTTCCAGCGCCAACAGCCACAACGAGTCCGGATGAACTTACCATAGCGACCTTATCATTCGAAGACTTCCAGGTACACTTTTTGTTTGTTGCATCTGCCGGTGCAATGACTGGGTTTAACTGTTCTGTTTTTCCCACATACATCTTACCGCTGCCCTTTTTGAACTTTATAGAAGTTACATACGCCTTGACTGATACCTTACAACTTGCCTTCTTGCCGGAACCATCTGCAGCTACTGCTGTGATGACTGCTGAACCGCCTCCGGCTGCTGTTATCCGTCCTCTGGAATTAACCTTAGCAACCTTTATATTGCTGCTCTTCCATACGACCTTCTTATTGCTTGCCTTGCTTGTTCCAACAGAAGCCTTTACCACAGCACTTTTTCCTTTTACCAGCGTCAGCTTGCTTTTAGTAAGCTTTACACTCGTGACAGGCTGTCCTGCAGTTACCGTAATAACCTTCTTTACCTTAGGATCAGCCTTCAGCGACATTGTAATCTTAGCTGTCCCATTTTTTACATTTCCTGCTTTGATCACTCCCGCAGTTGTCACGGTTGCTATCCTTCTGTTGCTGGTTACGAATTTCAGCTCTTTCGCCGCCACATTTGTCTTAAGAGCAAATGACTTTCCCGCCTTGAGCGTAAGTGTGCCGGCTGGCAGATTGCTCACAGTGATGCTCTTTACAACCGTGTTTTTTGCCGTAGCCGCCGTTGTAGCTGCCAGCGCAGTTCCCGGAACATTCATACCTGAAAATATCAGTGCAAATGCAAGAATAACCGCCACAGCCTTCATGATTTTTCTGTACCCTTTCATAACACTCCTCCTGATTTAATAAAAAATCCGCTATACTTCATAAAATCAGTATAGCGGACTTTATTTTATTAATCTACCATCAAATACTATCAATGAGTTTTTCGCTGTCATCACACATTCTGTATCCCACGCCCAGCTCATTGATGATAAAACTCTTCTTGCCCGGCTTCACTCCGAACTTCTTTCTTATATTCGCCATATTGACCTGAAGTCTCTTGGTGCTTCCCATGTCATTGTAGCCCCAGACCTCCTTGACTATAAAACTGTATGTAAGCATCTTGCCCGGATGTCTGGACAGAAGATCGACTATGTTGTACTCAGTCTGAGTCAGCTTGATCTCCTCATCCCCTATGAACACTCGTCTGGCCTCATAGTCTATGAGCAGATCCCCAGTCTGGAATTTCCCTGTCGGCAGTTCACTGTCATGTGCCTGGTAAAGCACTGTGCGGAGTGCAGATCTGACCCTGGCAACCAGCTCCTCCGAACCAAATGGTTTTGTAACATAATCATTTGCACCCAGATTGAGAGC
>NZ_JBEHVV010000078.1:0-12697 GCF_040227395.1 Coprococcus sp. RTP21428st1_C9_RTP21428_210409 | reverse complement strand
CCGGACAGAAGGATACACACCGGACTTTTGGAGTACAAGAATGTATACCGACCGGCAAGAGTAGTATCGTATGATGCAGCAAGCGGTGAGCTGGTGCTTCACAACTATATGGATTTCGATGATTTGAAGGATTATGTTGAGATTACTTACGAGCTGTCACAGGATGGACTTGTGATCGGAAAGGGGAAGCTTTCTGAAGTATCCGTATTACCGCATTGTGATGGAAGCACGACCTTAAAGCTTTCAATTCCGGAGAATGGAAAGGTATATCTGAAGCTGTTCTATAAGCTGAAGAAGGACATTCCGCTTCTTTCCAAGGCGTATGTCTTAGGCTTTGACGAGATAGATGTAAGCAGTAAGGGTGCAAAGAATCAGCAGGCAGTAGGCTGGCTTACAAAGGAAGTGCCTGATACGGGTATTCAGGTACAGGAAAATGATACAGAGATCATCATAAAGGGACGGGATTTCTCCTATACGGTCAACAAGCGGACAGCACTTTTTGACAGCCTGACATTTGCAGGCAGAGAATATATGAATCATCCGATGGAACTGAACATCTGGAGAGCACCGACGGATAACGATATGTATATCAAGGCAGAGTGGAAGAAAGCCCACTACAACGAAGCCTATACAAGAGCATACAAGTCAGAGGTGATTCAGGGAAAGCACGGAGTAACTGTGACAAGTCAGGCTTCGGTCGTGGCAGCAACCGTGCAGAAAATTATGGATGTGACAATCACTTGGACGATTGACGCAGCCGGAAGAATTGGAGCGGATATCGCAGTGAAAAAGGATGAGGAGTTCCCGGATCTACCAAGATTTGGTGTGCGGATGTTCTTAGATAAGAAGCTTACAGATGCAGGGTTCTTCGGTATGGGACCGCAGGAAAGCTACCGGGACAAGCATAGAGCAGCAAGCCACGGATTGTATCGTCTGAAGGTTTCCGATATGCATGAGGACTATATCCGCCCACAGGAAAACGGAAGTCACTACGACTGCGATTATGTGGAGCTTGGCAACAGCCAGTACGGTATCACTGCCGTTGCAGAGGAAGATACATTTTCATTCAATGCGTCCTTCTATACACAGGAGGAGCTGGAAGAAAAGGCACATAACTATGAATTGATAGAATCGGACAGTACGGTATTCTGTCTTGATTATGCACAGAATGGAATAGGCTCTAACAGCTGCGGACCAGACGTGTTAGAAGCATACAGATTTGATGATAGATTATTCCGGTTCCGGTTTACACTGGTTCCGTATGTGAAAGGATAATGATATAACTCGTTTCCCGAATATCGACGTATAAGTCCGGACATACGGGGATATTCGGGATACAAGAGAACAAAAGTAAAAGCATTTAGAATAATATAGGCATCAGACTGTTTGACACATGAAATTCTAAACATGATTAAGATGAGGAGTGATTCTATGGAAGAAAAAAAGTATTTAAAATGGTATAACAAAGTTGGATACGGATCCGGCGATATAGCAGGAAATGTAGTATATGCATTTTTAACGTCCTTTGTGATGATTTATCTGACGGATTCAGTCGGACTTGCAGCAGGTATAGTAGGTACGTTGATCGCAGTTTCCAAACTGTTTGACGGATTTACAGACATTTTCTTTGGCTCGATGATTGACAAGACACACAGCAAGATGGGTAAGGCGAAACCGTGGATGCTTTACGGCTACATTGGATGTGCGATTACACTGGTATGTTGTTTTGCGGTTCCTACAAGCTGGGGAAATACAGCAAAATATGCATGGTTCTTTATTGCATATACATTGTTAAATGGTGTGTTCTATACAGCAAATAATATTGCGTATTCTGCACTTACTTCTTTGATTACGAAGAACAGTAAAGAGCGTGTGCAGATGGGATCTTATCGTTTCATCTTCGCATTTTCTACAAGCCTTTTGATCCAGTCTGTAACCGTAAAATTTGTTGATTACTGCGGTGGAGATGCAGCAGCATGGAGAACGGTAGCAATCATCTATGCAATTATCGGTCTGATTGTAAATACAATCTCAGCGCTCTCCGTAAAAGAGCTTCCGGAGGAGGA
Source organism: Coprococcus sp. RTP21428st1_C9_RTP21428_210409 (assembly GCF_040227395.1). Lineage (NCBI taxonomy): Bacteria > Bacillati > Bacillota > Clostridia > Lachnospirales > Lachnospiraceae > Coprococcus > Coprococcus sp. RTP21428st1_C9_RTP21428_210409. Next base: position 10,631 of record NZ_JBEHVV010000078.1, on the reverse strand, counting down.
GCTTAACGATGGAGAAGTAAAAGGAGATGAAGAAAAGTATGGACTGGTTCAGGCATTTAAGCTTCTTGTAAAGAACAAGTATTATATGATGATCTGTGGAACATATATTTTACAGCAGCTTTATAGTGCCATGATCGGTGCTGGTATCTACTACATGACATGGGTATTGAAGGACAAGAATCTTTTTGGTCAGTTCGCCTGGGCGGTGAATATCCCGCTTATTATAGCTCTTATCTTTACTCCGACACTCGTTGGCAAGTGGAATGGTATGTACAAGCTGAATCTCAGAGGATATATCATTGCCGTTATTGGTAGAGCGTTGGTTGTTGTAGCAGGATATATGGGAAGTATTCCTCTTATGCTGGCATTTACAGCCCTTGCAGCACTTGGACAGGGCCCATGGCAGGGAGATATGAACGCAGTGATTGCTTCTTGTTCAGAGTATACTTATCTGACACAGGGAAAGAGAATTGACGGAACTATGTATTCTTGTACATCACTGGGTGTGAAGATTGGTGGAGGAATCGGAACTGCAGTATGTGGCTGGTTATTAGAGCTTAGTGGTTATGTCGGAACAAATGCAACACAGCCGCAGTCAGCACTTGATATGATGCAGTTTATGTATTTATGGTTGCCATTGATCCTTGATGTGTTAATTATGATTGTTCTTTCCAGAATGAACGTGGAAGCTGTAAATGAAAAATTGAAAGCTGAAAAGGGAATTAAGTCTGATGAAGTAACAGACGCAACAGAGTATTAAGGTTTATATGTAATGAAAAGCATTGTCTAATTGAACATTCGAGAAAGGCAATGCTTTTTGTGCAAGCTAGGTATTCAGTTTTCACAAAGTAGTCCTTTTAGTATTTTATGCATGATATACATGTTCAAAGTAATCAGCGTAGAATACTAAAAGGTTGTTCATATAATTCTTAAACTTGTTCATAATGCGTACCTCCTTTCCTTATTTACAAGCTGATTATAGAATAAATACAATGTGATTGCCTGCCAAATCGAAAGGAAAAGTAGACAAATCTTGCAAAGGGGGCGTAACCAATGCATTTATCATTTGTTGATACAAAAGAAGAAATATTAGCTTTAAAAAGAAAATCGAAGCATGTTGCTCCGCATTTACATAATGCATTGGAGATCGTATGTGTGACAAATGGAACACTGGAGCTGGGAGTTGGACAAGAGTTATACCACATGGAAAAGGGAGATATTGGTTTTGTATTTCCTGATATTATCCATCATTATCAGGTTTTCTCTTCGGGAGTGAATAAGGCGGTTTACATTATTTCTCCACCATTTGCGATTGGGAAATATGCTGATATTATACAGACGATGGCACCGGATTACCCAATCATAAAGGCAGAAATGGTGGAGCCGGAAGTATACCGGGCAATTAATGCCATCTTAGATACAGACCACATGGATATAGCAGTTATACAGGCATACATGCAGATTTTGATTGCAAGATGCATTGGAAAGCTGAAACTGGTCGAGAAAGGAGATGTGGGAAGTAAAGATCTTGTCTATCAGGCAGTATCGTACGTGTCTGGTAATTTTAGAAAGAATTTCTCGTTAGATGATATGGCAAGAGATTTGGGAGTGAGCAAGTATGTTTTATCACGAACATTCTCCAAAACATTCCATCGTAATTTCAATCAATATCTGAATGATGCAAGACTAAATTATGCTTGCCATCGCTTGGAAAATACCAATGATGCCATTACAAATATATGCTATGATAGCGGATTTGAAAGTCAGAGAACATTCAATAGGGTATTTAAGGAACGATACAAAGTTACACCGAGCGAATACAGAAATACAAGCCGTACAGATATAATATCGTGACTATCAAACATAGAGGCAGAGAATGGAAAAGTTGTGGCTGTGATTGGATATAGGCAGTAAATGTGGCAATTCTACCTTTGAGAGGTGTACTTTTTTGCTGTGATAATATAAGATTGTCATGATGAAAGGAGGAATGACCTATGGATATTGCTAAGATTGGAAGATATATCGCAGAAAAAAGAAAAAGAGCTAGGCTGACACAGAGACAGCTTGCAGATAAGCTCGGGAGGAGTGATAAGTCTGTTTCAAAATGGGAACGTGGAATTTGCCTTCCAGACGTTTCAGTATATATGGAACTGTGTGAAATATTGGAAATCAGCGTCAATGAGTTTTTAGCCGGTGAAGATATCAGCGAAGATAGTGTAAGAGAAAAGTCTGATGAAACGCTATTGCAGGTGTCAAAGGAAGGAAAGAATAAACAGAAATTTCTGCGACGAATCATTGTAGCACTTTGTATTATTCTGACAGGACTTATCACTGTAATCGCTGTTATAGCGTGTAAAAAGATGAGACAACCCCGAAATTTCATAGAAGAAGTATCGCCGGATAGTGCGGAAATGAAAACTGCGGAACTGATGTCTGGAGCAGATGGGGTAATGATGTTTCGGTATAAGACAAAGGATAACTATAAATGCCTTTTTGTTTACTTGTCTGAATATCAATCCGGAAAAAGAGTATCGCATGAGAAAATTGCAGAAATATCTTTTAATGGTACAGAATCTACCGAAACTGGAATGATAGTGGTTGTTCCTAATTTTGAAAAATTTTCTGCAAGTCTAATTGTGGCAGATAACTATACGAAATACACAACAGAAAATCCAATTTTAAATGATGTTGAAGATCGGGAATATTATGGAAGATCGGCGACAAGCATAAACCATATATGTCCGATAGATTTTGGAACAGAGCAGGGGCTAGCGGCTTTGGTTTATGGTAAAAATGGATTAAGTATGTTACCGATACAGGATATTTCCGGAGATTATCTAAATACAGAGAATGATTATATGTATTATTACTCCGTAGAGTTTACGAAATGAGAATATGGATGATCTTCCTATAAAATCTTTACTGATAAGCATGAGGACTAAATATCCTCATGCTTTTTCCCTAGATAGGTGTCAATTTCCTTCTGGTAGTGTTGCAACTCCTTCAGGTCACGCTCATTTTGCCGCTGTTGTTCTTCAAGGTTATGCATGTTCTGTTTAGCCTGTTCCAGTAGTTTTTGTAGGATTTGGATGTTGGAATTCTCGGTATACCGGATGCCGTACCTGTCGTGCAGGTTCTTTTGTATCTCCTGCATGCGTCTGGCGTTCTGCACATTTTACCATTTCTGCAAGCCAACGGTATCCCGTGATACATCACCAGAGAAGTCACACATGGACGAGATTTTCAATCGACTTTTATCCAGTTTTTTTCACCGGGCGACATGGCATCATAAGCAGCTTTTCGCTTTTCTTTTCGTTCTTCCGCTTTTTTCTTTTGTGTTTTCAGATAGTCCTGTCGTCTCGAAATTCTCTTTTTTATGTTGTCATCGGTATAGAATGAACCGAGAGAGTAGCCACGATGAAAACGTTGTTCAACCGAAAATCGGTATTTTGTAACCGTTCCGTATTTCTTTGAGTTTCCGGTTTCAATTATAATATTCTGTGCTTTTAGTCGATTGATATAATCCTCAAATGAAACAGCTTCCATAAGAAGCTCCTTCAGTTCACACTGGATGACGGCACAGGCACAGACAGAACCATCCTCTCAGGAATCCATGCATTCTATGAGCCAGAGGAGTTAGTCGGCAAGACACTTATTGCAATAACAAACCTTCCACCTAGAAAGATGATGGGAATCGATTCATGCGGTATATATGAAAAAGGACCCCAGATTAGAAGTACACACTTCAGATTTGGGGTTCTCTTTTTGTGTGAGAGACGGATCAAAATCCATGATCGCAGGCATGAACAAGTCCGGTAAGTATGGCGCTGAGCTCAAGTTTTCTGTTAAGTCCATGGACGTAATGAAGGTCATGGTGAAGAGCGATTCCAAGAGCTCCAACGATGCACTCAAGGGCACGATGGCGCAGATAAAAGGTGAGGACTACACCGATCTGCAGGCGGATGCCCCCGATATCAAGGAGACAAATACGATAATGGAGAGTCTGGATGCGATAGAGAATCTTAAGGCGGATTTCACGGTATCGGATTACTACAGCGTGTATTATTATACTGAGAGACGGCATTTCTCAGCTTTTGCTGGGAGTGCCGTCTTTCTGCATATAAGCCGCAGTTAATTCGCAAAACACATTCGCAGAAAGTCAAATTCAGTTCGCAGAATATCAAATGTAATTGATATTCTGCGAACTGGAGGGTATAATATGCGGTATCTTTGGGTTAGATGCTTGCGGTATGTTGATGCAAGCATGTGTGTATTAAAAGCGAAATGACAGGGGGGAAGGGTAGATGAGAAGATTAAAGTATGTTTTACAGAGTGCGATCGCCTGCTTTGTCGTGGCCGGGGCCATGCTGGTGCTGTTCTGGGGAGCAGGAATATACAATATATATCAAGAGTCACATGGAAATATATCGGATCTGTCAGAGCTGTGGTCGTATATTTCGGAACAGGGATTGATGTTTCTGATCGGATTGCTGGCTTTTGTGTCGTTCCTAGTATCCGGATTTCAGGCGAAGAAGGCCAGTGAGGCGGATAGAGCTGCTAACGGTGGGAACGAGTATGATGGTGTAGGATATGGTGATGCTGATTATTCTGGCACGATAAATGCTGGTGGCGGATATACATATGATTCAACGGACACATCTATAAAGTTAGATGAAGGTTCAGGTATGGAAAATGATAGGAATGTATATGGAAAAAACGGTATGCCATATGCGGACATCTATGGGATGACTGGAGATGCACAATTAACCAATACATATTCATTGCAGTCAGGTGCCATAAAGATAAGCTTTGACCTGCCTCAGAGGTATAGACTGATAGATGGCGATGACAGTGATCCGGCATTTGCGGGGTTTAATGAGGAGCTTAAGCCGGAACTTGTCTATTGTTCACTTCAGGAGGCTATCGATGATGAGACGGCTGAGGATTACGTGCTGGATGAGCTGGTGGAGGATGAAGCCTGCCCGGAGGAACTGCGGACAAGGGCATATCTGAAACATGGAGTGATAGAGGGAAGACTTTATTACTATTATATATTCAAGTATAAGAAATCCAGAAAGCAGAGACAGAAGTTTGCGGCGGCATGTGACATAGGCGGCGGGCTGTTCTATACGATAGAGACAGAATGGATATGGCGCAAGGAGGAATTGACGCTGGAAGCGCTGATGGATTTTCTGAAAATAAGGGTAGAGTGATTTATGACATCTACAGAACATGAGGTGATAATATGTGGACAATAAAGAGAATAGATGAGGCCGATTTCGGTTGTGAGGAGAGACTTCCCGGGGAGCCGCTTATGGTGCTGGTGAGTCTGGAGTGTGATGATGGAAGGATGCTTCAGCTTGAGGTGGCTGACAACTGGCTGACCATGCAGGAGCTTGACGAGGGTGATGAGTGGCCGGATGATCCGGACGAACCGGATGAAGAAGATGCGAAAAGCGCAAAGCAGGTGCAGTGGATGGAGAGTTATCTGGATGCTCTGGAGGAGCTGGAATAAGAGTGAAAATAATAAGAATATCGACAAAACCGCCATATCATAAGCGATATTGGCGGTTTTGGTGCGTCTGGAATTACTTTTTGCCATATACTTTAGGATAATATGTTGTTATAACGAAAAGAATGGTCGTGTGAATTTTGTCGATGTTTGGTTTGCAGGCAACTGCGTGTGGGAGAGAATTAATGTTTGGATTGTTTGAAATGAAATATATGAATATATGCCTTGTGGCAGGAGTTATACTGGAACTTATAGCTCTTGTCGCAATACTTAATCTTTATATTAATATAAGGAGAAGGGAAAGAAGGCAGAAGAATAGAGAAGATGGAGCAGGACTTTATGATCGTGCGGTATGTGCCGGAACGGATGAGGCGCATATGCTGGTGCGGCGGGAGGACATAAGTGCGGTAAGCCAGCTTATGGATCAGAAGATATACAGACAGTTGAGAAAGAAATATGAGGGCTGGGACAGACAGGAGAATCTGGAGTTTGATGCACGTGTTGCAGGCAGAGACGGCAGATGGCTCCGCATAATAGTAGTCCCAGATGGCACGGACGGCTGTGATCTCTTTATATTCAGAGATATAACGGAGGACAGAGGCAGGCTTGAAAGTCCATATTCTTTATGATGGAATTATATGGATGCAAGGCCGGGCAGAGCTCAGAACCCTGTATATATTTGCCGATAAGCTATACAATGCGAGAAAATCTGTGGGATTTGTCAAGAGACTAAGGATCAGGTATGGCGTGTAAGCCGTGCCGGGAAAACAAATATTTATACATTTGTCAGCGACAGATATGTCCGTGGATGGACATGTCTGCCGCTGTTTTTTGTTTTACTTAAAGATATCTTAAAGATTCGCCTCATTGAAACTTAAAGGGATGGCGGCTATAATCAGCAGGTGTAGTGAGAAGCTGCAGTGCGGATTACGCTGATGGATTGAGAAAGTGTAACCATATTGTAATAACTCTTACATATAATTAAGTCTGTTGAATGTATATTAAGTTGAACTGGCAGAAAGGCTTGGCATATAATCTATTCGATTTTGGAAGAAAGAAAAAGGTGGTTAAACGAGGTGGTAAATATTGAAAAATATATTGGAATTTATAGAGAATTCGGCTTTAAAATATCCAGACAAGCTGGCAGTTGCAGATGAGGAAGGCGGACTCACATATGGTCAGATGGAGAGGCTTTCCAGACAGATCGGTGCATGGATATATGAGAAGACAGATGGCGTGAGGAATAAGCCTGTTGCCGTGTTGCTGGACAAAAAGCCTGGGAGTGTGGCTGCCTATATGGGAGTTGTCTACAGTGGCAATTTCTATGTGGTACTGGATGCGGAGATGCCGGCGTCCAGAGCCGAGTCGATACTCGGAACGCTGAATCCGGTTGCAGTCGTGACTGACATCGGGCATATGGAGAAGGCACTGGAGCTTTACAGAAATGGCGTGGATGAAGATGGATGCCAGGGACAGGAAGGCGAGAACAAAGAGGTATTCAGGATATTAAATCTTGACGAGCTGGACACAGGTGCAGATCAGTCGGTGTTGGATGCGGTCAGAAGCAGGGCGATAGACACGGATCCCGTGTATGCGCTTTTCACATCGGGCTCGACCGGAGTTCCAAAGGGCGCTGTGGTATCACACAGGAATGTGATATCCTATACCTATTGGTACACGGAGGCATTTGGTATAGACGAGAGTACGATATTCGGAAGCCAGACACCGTTCTACTTCAGCATGTCGGTGTCAGATCTCTACAGCACTCTTAAAAATGGTGCCACGCTGTACATCATACCGAAGGCGTATTTCACCTTCCCTATGAAGCTGATGGAATTCATGAATACATACAGGATCAACACGATATACTGGGTGCCATCGGCATTGCAGATCGTTGCAAATTACAAGCTGTTCCAGTACGCCCAGCTTCCCGAGCTGAAGAAGGTGCTGTTTGCCGGAGAGGTGATGCCGACAAAGCCGCTGAATTACTGGATACAGAATCTTCCGGATGCCATGTATGCAAATCTGTTCGGCCCAACAGAGACGACCGACATATGTACGTATTACGTGGTGGACAGAGTATTTGCCGATGACGAGCCGCTGCCGATGGGACATGCGTGCAACAACTGTGATGTGTTTGTTCTTGATGAGAACGGCAGGGAGGTGTCACCGGAGATTGATCCTGAGACGGGCTTCAGCCGTGAGGGTGAGCTCTATGCCAGGGGTTCATTTGTGGCGCTGGGCTACTTCGGAAATGCGGAGAAGACGAGAGAGGCATTTGTCCAGAATCCGCTGAATCCGTACTATCCAGAGCTGGTCTACAAGACCGGTGATCTGGTGAAATACAACAGATACGGTGAGCTGGTCTATGTGTGCCGTAAGGACTATCAGATAAAACACATGGGTTACCGCATAGAGCTCGGCGAGATCGAGGCGGCAGCGGGAGCCATAGACGGTATCAGAAGCTATGCCTGCATATATGATGATGCGGCTGACAAGATCGTGTTCATCTACGAGGGCAAGAAGAAGGACGAGACGGAGCTGCTTAAGGCGTTTCAGGAGAGGGTCCCACACTACATGGAGCCGAACCGTTTTGTCAGGGTGACAAGCATGCCCCACAATGCAAATGGCAAGATAGACAGGAAGAGGCTGAAGGCGGAATACGCGCAGCATGTGTGACAATTTTATTGATAAGGAGATAAGAGATTATGGAAGAATTATTAAAGATTTTGAATGAGGTAAAACCTGGAGTTGATTATGAGAACGAGACAGATCTTATAGGACATGGCGTGCTGGATTCCATCACGATGGTTACGCTGGTGCTTCAGCTCAGCGATGAGTTTGACGTAGACATTTCTCCTGTTGATATCACACCGGAGAACTTCAAGACAGTCCAGACCATATACGATATGATCCAGAGACTTGAAGACGAGTAAGAGCAGATATAGATATTGGAAGATGGCGGGGACTGACTGCCGTCAAAAAATACTGGAGGAGTGAGAAATATGTCATATACGTCGATATCGTATCTGGTATTTATATTGCTCGGAGCGTTTATAGTGTACAATATAGTGCCACTGAAGCACAGATGGAAGGTGCTGCTGGCATTCAGCTATCTGTTTTATTTTATCAATTCAGGCAGATATATCATATTTATCCTGTTCGGGTCGTTGACCATATATGTGGGCGGCCTGCTGATAAACAAGATAGATGATGGCTGCAGCATGGCAAGGAAAGCTCTGCCAAAGGAAAGCAAAAAAGAGTACAAGGCACTTATTGGATGGCAGAAAAAGTGCGTGTGCGTATGCGTGGTGCTTGTGAATGTAGGAATCCTGGTATTCCTGAAATATTCGGTATTCCTTGGACAGGTATTTACAGATGTGCTTGGACTCATACACATAAATGTAGAGAATCCGATGTATCAGAGGATGATGCCGCTTGGAATCTCGTTCTACACACTGTCTGCGGTGAGTTACATAGTGGACGTGTACAGAGGCAAATACAGGGCATCGGACAAGTTTGGCAAGGTTGCACTTTTCCTTGCATTTTTCCCGCACATTGTTGAGGGACCTATAGCCAGGTTCGATCTTGTTGGAGAGCAGATGTATGAGGGGCACAGGTTCAGTTATGAGAACATGACCATGGGACTCCAGCTTATACTGTGGGGCTTCTTCAAGAAGATAGTTATTGCAGATCGCGCAAATATGTATGTGAACCAGATATTTGACAATTACGCAAGCTACACAGGACTTCCGGTAGTAGTGGGAATGCTGCTCTACACATTACAGCTCTATGCGGAATTCTCAGGCTGTATGGATATAGTAAGGGGAAGTGCCCAGATGTTCGGAATAGGACTCTCAGAGAACTTCAACCAGCCGTTTATATCAAAGACGGTCAGTGAGTTCTGGAGAAGGTGGCATATGACTCTCGGTGCATGGTTCAAGGACTATGTGTTCTATTCAGTTTCACTGTCCAAGCCATTTGTGAAGCTGAGTAAGAAGACCAGGGAACATATGAATACTTTCTTCGCGACATTTGTTCCTATGTCTATAGCGATGTTCATAGTGTGGTTTGGAACGGGTATTTGGCACGGCGCAAGCTGGAAGTACGTCATGTATGGTCTTTATTACTGGGCTATCATGGTAATCGGACTTCTCATGGAGCCTCTTTTCAAGAAGCTGTATGAGAAAATGAATGTTGACCGCCAGGGAAAGGTATACAGACTGCTTCAGGTTGTCAGGACCTTCATTTTTGTGAATGTGGGAATGCTCATGTTCAGGGCTGATGATCTGACAGCATTTGGACACATGTTTGTGTCCATGTTCAGGGGATTTACATTTGCGGATCTGACAAATGGAACTTTGCTTGGAATGAAGCTTGACATGGCAGATTTTGCAGTGCTGGCAGTGGGCGCGCTCATTCTGTTCCTGGTTGGACTTTACAAGGAGAAGGGACATCAGATAAGAGCAGAGCTTGCCACGAAGAATATAGTCCTCAGATGGGCAGTTTACTATGTGCTGCTGTTTGGAGTGATCATACTCGGAGCATATGGCAAGGGCTATGAGGTGGCTGGATTTATATATGCACAGTTTTAGAGGTGATTTATCTATGAAGAAAAGTGGACGTAATATAATAAAATCCATAGCATTTGCCCTGGTGGCCGTGATGATCATGGGAGTGCTGGGAGCTGCGTTTACTCCGAAGCGGAGCGATCCGGGAAGCGGAATAACCAACTCGAATGCAAGGGGCTTCTATGGAGAACCGAAGAATTCGATAGACGTACTGGTGCTTGGAGACAGCAATGCCTACAGTGCATGTTCTCCGATGTATATATGGAACAAATATGGAATTCCAACATATGTGGCGGCTGAGGGATTCCAGAATGTGACCGGGGCATCCAACCTTCTGGATGAAGTGCTCACATGTCAGAAGCCAAAGCTGGTGGTGTTTGATGTGAATATGCTTTGGACAGGCAAGACGACATTGAAAAAGGTTGAGAACAACCTGAAGAATCTGGCATATAAGTATCTGCCTCTTGCACAGTACCACAACAGGTGGAAGAGCATGAGTGTTTCGGACATGTTCGGTGCCAGGGACTACACATACAGATCAGCCTCAA
>NZ_JBEHVV010000077.1:0-12649 GCF_040227395.1 Coprococcus sp. RTP21428st1_C9_RTP21428_210409 | reverse complement strand
GAAGGCAATCGGGCCCAACGTCAGCGTCAAAATCAGAGCCAGCCCTGCCGCCCCCAGAGCGTACAGCAATCCTTCCCAGATCAGCATAGCGCGCAGTTGCCGTCCGGTCATGCCCACGGCCTGGAGCACCGCCAGTTCCCTCTGACGTGCAATGATGCCAGTCAGGATGGCATTGAAGAAGTTCAGCACACCGACCAACCCAACGATGAAACTGAGCGCACCGCCCAGCAGCAGGAACATGGAGCGCATACTCTCAAATTCCCCAGCATAGGTGGCCTTGCTCTCGTAGTCCAGCTCCGGGTTGACGTTCTCAGTGTAATCCGCCAGGAAGGACTCCATGGCGGCGTTGGTCTCGTCGGTGGTGTCGAAGGCGTAGTACATCACATCCGACGTGCCGGTGTCCTGGACAAAGGTCTCGTCGTTCAGGATGAACTCATCGCTACCATAGTAGCGGTAGCTGAGGGCGAAGGGCACCGTCACCAGGGCCGCCACGGTGTAGTCAACGTCCCGGTACTTCACCGGCCGCTCCACCCAGTTGGCCCCGTCCGGCACATCCTCCAGGGAAGCCCAGACCTCGCCGGTGTCTGGGTCGTAATACTCGCTCTCCTCCACATAGCGGAGGGTGACGGTGTCCCCCAACCGGGCCCAGTGGGAGGCCATGTCTGCGTTTCCATAATCGTCCTCTGAGTATACGGCGGCGATAGCCCGGCTGCCCGGCTCGTAGAGGGCGGACAAATCTCCCTCCAGCACCGTCAGGTGGTCCAGGGCAAAATCGCTCATACCGGAGATCTGAACCCCGTCGGCCAGCAGGCCCGCCTCGTTCTTATCAGTCAGGCGTATCAGGTTGTCCATCTCCTCCGGGGTGTAGAAGTTCTGCTTGTTCTGCCGGAACCAGTCTTCGGTGACGTACTCCAGCACAGGAGAGGTCTGGTCGTACACCACGCCGCTGTCGGTGATGCCGCCCTGGGCGTCGATGTCATCAATGACGGACTGGGGCACGGCCTGTTCCGCACTGAACAGGGTGCTGGTCTGGAATTTTCCAGCATTGGCCACAATGAAATCGCTGGCGGTGAAATTGGACACATACTTGTCCATATCAAAGCCACCGGCAAAGTTCACCGTCACAGTAAGCAGCACCACCGCCAGTGACAGCGACAGCACCGTCACCACGGTCTTTCCCTTGCTGCGGCCCAGGTTGGCCCAGGCCATCGTGAAGGGACTGACCTTTCGGGCCTTCCGGCCCTTAACACGGGTCTTTTCGCTGCTGCCTTCGGTGTAGCGCACTGCCTCCACCGGGGAGACCCTGGCCGCCATCCGTCCCGGCTGCCGGCAGGAGATCAGCACCGTCAGCAGTGCGAAGGCCGCGGAAACGACAAAGATCCAGGGGCTTACAGAGGTCATTGGCATAATCCCGTTGAGCCGGGCCACAATCACCGGGGTTAGCTGCCCGCCGATCAGCCAGCCGATCACCAGCCCGATGGGGATACCAACAGCAGAGAGGGTCAGGGCTTGCAGACGGATGATCCGCCGCAGTTGCCGGGGGGTGGTGCCGATGGTTTTCAGAAGGCCATAGAACCGGATATCCCCGGCCACCGAGATCTGGAACACATTGTAGATGATGAGATACCCGGTGAAAACGATAAGCAGGATTACCCCGGCAATGGCCATGACCGTCATTGGGTCCACAATGTCGGACATCCGGGCCCCGGTGTAGCCCCAGTTGACGCCGGTATCAATGTAATTGTCCCCAGCGGTCTCGCTCTGGTAGCCGTGGTTTTCCAAAATTTGGTTCAAATCCCGCTCGATATGTCGGGAGTCGCTTTTCAGCATCACGTCCAAATTCCACCGGCCTGTCATGCCGTCATCAGGGCTGTCAGGATCTACGCCCACTTCCGCCAGGATTTCGTTCACCCGGCTTTCGGGAATCAGGACATGGTTCGCCACAATGGCCTCATCGTATTCCCACCAGCCACAGAGGGTGAAGGTTTGAGTGGTTTCGTGTCCATCTACATCAAAAGTGAGGGTAAACTCGGCCCCGATCTCCGGCTTTATGCCCAGCAGTTCCAGTACATGGGTGTCGGTAGCAGCCTGGTCGGTGCCCTCCTGCGGCAAAGAGCCTTCCACCGGGTCACAGTACATCCAGTGGGCCTCGTTGGCGTCGGCAAAGCTCACCTCCACATGAGCTTTATTGAAAGGCGCCTCCCTAGGCATACCCAGGTATCTCCGTTCGCCCCACTGGCCGATGAGAGGATCATCCTTCAGTTCATCAAACTGCGCCTGGGTCATGTACTTAAATCCGCCGTGGGAGAAGCCGCCCACCTGTCGAAAATTGGATTGCTGAAACCCATCGTTGATGGACAAGGCGATGGTGAATAGAGAAGTAAACAGCATCGTTGTCAGGGCGATAGCCACAATGGCAATCAGATTGCGCGTGCGGCTTGCCAGCAGGCTTTTCCACGCCAAATGGCGAACACATTTTCGATTTGAAACTTTCATGGCTCTCCCCCCTTACTGTGTCACAATCCGCCCATCCTCAATGCGGACAATTCGGTCAGAGAGTTGGGCAATTTCTTCGTTGTGTGTAATCATGACCATCGTTTGGGAAAATTTCCGGCCCGTCACCTTCATCAGGCTCAGTACATCTTGGCTGGTACGGCTGTCCAAGTTTCCGGTCGGTTCGTCGGCCAGGAGAATGGCCGGTTTGGTCGCCAAGGCACGGGCGATAGCCACCCGCTGCTGCTGGCCGCCGGAAAGCTGCCCTGGCAGGCTGTTCAACTTCTTTTCCAGCCCCAAGGCGGTGACTACCTCACCTACATAGCGCTCATCTACTTTACCACCATCCAACTGGATGGGCAAAACGATGTTTTCCCGCACCGTCAGCACCGGCACCAGGTTAAAACTTTGAAATACAAAACCAATTTTTCGGCGGCGAAAAATTGTGAGTGCCTCATCCTTCAGGGAGAAGATGTTCTTCCCGTCCACGGTGACGGAGCCGGAAGTGGGCCGGTCCAGGCCCCCCAGCATGTGGAGCAGGGTGGACTTGCCGGAGCCGCTGGTGCCCACGATGGCTACGAACTCCCCGTCCTCCACGCTGAGATTGACACCATCCAGTGCTTTTACCTGCGTATCTCCTTTTCCGTAATATTTCTTTAAGTTTTTGGTTTCTAAAATCGTCATCTTGTATACCTCCACAAAAAAGTCTGCATTGCCTTTTGACAATACAGACTTTACCACATAATTCTTTCCTGAGCCTTTCTCAAATCTAACAGAGTTGAAAGATTTCCTGTTCTTCATATCCGATTCAACGCACGAGGCAAATACAGTGAGAAAGTGCTTCCGTTTCCTGGTTTGGAGGATACTTTGATATAACCGCCCTGAAGGGACAGAATTTCCCGTGCCAGGTAAAGTCCCAGGCCAAGCCCCTCCGCCGAGTGCGTTAACGTACCACGATAGAAGCGGTTAAAAATCCCGCCCTGTTCTTCTTCTGGAATACCGGGGCCCGTATCCGTCACGTCCACCCGGCAAAAGGTTTCGAGCATCTGTGCAGATACGGTAACCCTTCCGCCAGCGGGTGTGTACTTTACCGCGTTGTTTACAACATTGCCAAGGGCTTCGCTTGTCCAGCGCGGGTCAAAGGAGGCGTCGCCTACAAACGGAAGGTTCTGCAAGGTGATTTTCTTTTTTTCCGCCGCAGGTCTTTCCTGTTCGACAGTCGCCTCTAATAAAGGAGCCACAGGACCCAGTGTGGGAGTTGGAACCACAATACCTGTTTCCAATCTCGAAGCCTTAACCAGAGTCTGAATCAGAAATGACAGTTTCTCCCCCTGTGTTAGCAGCGCCTGGACTTGTTCCCGCTGACGCGGCGACAGATCGCTTTCCGTCAAAAGCGAAGCGTATACAAGTAAATTTGCGATGGGTGTGCGCGTCTGATGGGAAATATCGGAGATCAGTGTTTTCACCGCTTCCTGTTCGGTTTTCATCGTTTTTTGCGTATGAGCAGAGCCGCGCAGGAAGCGAGCAAATTTTGTCTCCAGCGCAGACAGTTCTGTTTCATCAAAATGTTCCTCGGTAAAACCACTGGAAATAGACTGTTCCAACATATTATCCAGCCGCTGAACGGTTCTGCGCCGGGCCGTCCACTGCCAGAGCCCAAATAGAAGCCCAATGACAGCGAAAGCCAGCAACACCCAGGTCAAAGCTGTCATTTGCTTACCTCCCAAGTGTAACCAACCCCGTACACAGTTCTGATCGGGGCATTCCCGAGCTTCCCGCGCAGGCGCCGCACCGCCACAGATAAGGCATTTTCATCCACAAACTCGCCGCCGTCCCACACCTTTTCAAGCAGCAATTCTCTTGGTAACGTGCGGCCCCGGTTCTCCACCAGCAGGCGCAACAGGCGCTGTTCTGTCTTGGAAAGGTCGATGATTGTCCCTTCTTTGGAAAACTCCATCCGTGTGAAGTCGAGGATGAAACCGTTCAATTCGATCCGTTCCTGCTTTACCGGGACAGAGCGCCGCAGTTGGGCATTTACTCTGGCCCGGAGCACTGCCAAGGAGAAAGGCTTGGTAATATAATCATCTGCCCCAGCTTCAAGACCGGTAACTTCATCCAGTTCCAAATCATTAGCCGTAAGCAAAATAGCAGGTGTGGAGGTGCCATTCTGTCGCAGTGTTCGCAACAGTTCCAGCCCACTGCCGTCTGGCAGGTTAATATCCAAAATCAATAAATCAAAAACTACGCCCTGCAAAATCTTGATTGCCTGGAGACGTGTGCTGCAATGTGTGACGGTACAGTTTGGTGTTTCAAGTGCCATACAAATACCACGCCCCAGCGCTTCATCGTCTTCTAAAAGCAAAATTCGACTCACTTCTGTGCTCTCCCTTCCTTTGTTCTGCCATCGACCGGCTTTACAGCATCTTTAGGAAGCAGCCAAACACCGGCCATTTTCACAGCGCCGGGAATACGCCCCTCGACGCAGTAATAGTTGACTTGACGGGACGAAACGCCCCATTTTTCGCTTGCCTCTTTGAGTGTCATGTAGTCCATGCTCATACCTCCGACAATTTCTTTCATTATATTTCATTAGCTCGAAGAACGCAAGGCAGGAAATGTGAATAGATGTTGAATACGCTGCTATCGAAGAAGGATTTCTTTGATAGCTTTTTTTAATTCATCACTTGACATTGTGGCAAAGAGCTTATGAGCCAAGACCGCCTGGCTCTTATGGATGGCGGCAAATGTATATTGCAGGTGCGTGGAGTAAGACCGTTCTTTTCAGATAAGGTCGATATAACCGCAAACGAGATGTACAAAGAGCTTTCGGATTTTGACAAGAAAAATCAATTTGACATTGAGAAATATGTTTCCGAATATGGAAAACCAAAGTTTTCTAAGATCATATGATGAGATTCCTCCGAGAGTTGAATACTCACTTACAGATAAGGGCAGATCCGTTGTACCGATACTTAAGAGTATTTGTCAGTGGTCAGGAACCTTTTACAAGGAAGACAACGAAAACGAGATGACACAGTGCCAGAAATGTGACCATAGGGGGTAGACATAATGATAAAATATACAGAAGAGAAAACATTTACACAGGATCAGGTACAGGAGCTTTTTAAGTCGGTTGGGTGGATCTCGGCAGAATACCCACAGAGACTTCACAAAGCACTTATGAACTCACAGACTGTTCTTACCGCATGGGATGGTGGGTGAGCGCCTTGTCGGACTTGCAAGAGTGTTGGATGATTCAGAGCTGGTGGCATTTGTACACTATGTTCTTGTGCATCCTGAATATCAGGGGCAGAAAATAGCCGGAAATATGGTAGAATATATTAGAGATAAATATAAGAATTATCTGTACATAGAGGGAATGCAGGAGGACAGCAAGAATGTCGCTTTCTATGAGAGACACGGTTTCCACGTTATGGAAGGTGGCACACCGATACAGATATGCAATTTTTCGGATAAGAGGTAAAAGGGATGCACGATTATTTGACAGAGACAAAGATGCTCGACTATTCAAATGAGAATATCAAGCAGCTCATCAGAGAGAGAAAGTGGAGTGACATGGCAGAGTTTGAACGCCTGAAGGCCATTTATACATTTGTCAGGGATGAGATATTGTTTGGATATAATGTGGATGACAGTGTCCCGGCGTCCAGGGTGCTGCGGGATGGCTATGGACAGTGCAACACCAAGGGAACATTGTTCATGGCGCTGCTTAGAGCCTGCGATATCCCGTGCAGAGTGCATGGATTTACCATTGATAAAAAGCTACAGAAGGGCGCTATGACAGGAATCGTATACAGAAATGCACCACAGAATGTATTCCATAGCTGGGTAGAAGTGTATTTTGAAAACAGGTGGTATGAGCTTGAGGCGTTTATTCTGGATATGGGATATCTAAAAAAGCTGCAGGCGAAATACAGTGAGTGTACGGGTGCATTTTGCGGATTTGGAGTGGCAGTTAAGGACTTTAAGAATCCTGTTATAGATTTTGACAGGAATAATACATATATCCAGAGCGAAGGTATCAATCAGGATTTCGGAGTGTATGATTCGCCGGATGAACTGTTAAAAGAACACCATCAGGAGATGTCAAGGGTGAAGGCGTTCCTGTACAGAAACTGGGGAAGGCATATGATGAACAGGAATGTCAGGAAGATCAGGGGTAAGTAGAATAGAATATGGGAGGTACACACATGGCAAAGAGAAAAACACTGCCAAAGGATTTTGAGCAGCTTGTGCAGACGGCAAGTGATGAGGACATCAAGAAGGTATTGGGCAAATGCGACATCAATGCATATGGCGGATACAACAAGGGAAATGCACTGGAATTTCCACTTTCAGAGGAGATGATGCGGTGGCTGATAGAGCAGGGGATCGACATCAACTATGTTGACCAGTATGGCTACACACCGCTGCTTTATCATGCTGGAAGAATGTTATCAGAGAAACAGGCAATAGCGCTGGTGAAGCTGGGCGCAGACATAACAGCCACCCAGGGCCTTGACAGAGAGACCGTAATGCATGTGGCTGTGAAGACTGGCAATCTTGAGCTTGTCAAATGTCTGATACAGGCGGGAGCAGATGCAGAAGTGACATCCAGATCAGGGGAGACTCCACTTGAGAGAGCGTTTCACTGGGCAAGGACATTTGATCTGATAAAGCTTGCGCCGGTAGCAGAGTATCTGATCGGGATAGGAGTTCCGGTCACAGATAAAATAAGAACATATATGAGAAGCGCGGCTGAGGATATAGAGTTTCGCAGGAAAGATATGAGTCCAGATATTATGCCAGAGCTCGACAGGGCGATGGAGAGTCTGTACGGACTGCTCGGAGTTGCCTCTGTTCCAAGGCGGGTAGAATATGACGGCACATCGCCGATCGTCATTCATGAGAAGCGCTGGCAGAAGCAGCATGGAGAATTGTGGAATCTTCTTGTGCCTGGTTCGGGACATGCGGGCACAGTTCAGGGCGAGGTCATCCGTATATCGGGAAAACTTGCCTATGAGATACTAGATAACGCATGCTGCAACTGGGATTCAGATTTCAAGAGCATGGCAAATGCCCTGTATCGATACATATGTATGGGCACACCACTTGACGCGTACGAGCAGAGAGAATTTGCCGGACTCATAAACGGCATCAAAGATGCCGATGAGACGGATATAAACAGACTCACAGAGCTTTCGGTCAAATGGGTGACACTGAATCTGAATCCTATGGCAGTGGGAGAACTTGATTATAAAAGATAGATCAATTACTGTGACTTCCGTCCATAGCGGAAGTCACAGTAAGCTCCATTTTCGGCAAGAGTCTGAGTCCTTGTGAGCTTCAAGTCCATCATGTCAGCAAGCACGAAATCCATACGGCACAGATATTTTGCCAGTTCAAAGCATCCCTCGTCACGGCAGAGATTACAGATCCCGCAGTTGTGATAATCATAGCCGAGTACGAAGTCATCGTTTGGCCCGCCCTCGATGATGTCAAGAACCCAGTCATTCTTATAGCGTCTCAGATGAGATTCCTCAGACCATTTCTTCCTTCCCGGAAGCTTTTTTTCATCGAGATAGCTGTCTGCATTTCCAATAACCATATGAAAAAGTTTATTGTTGTACAGCCCGTCTTTGTACAGGCTGAAACATTCCTCCGGTGAAAGAGAAGTCTTTCTGTTTAGTGCGATGAAATATGCGCCCATGCAGTATGAGCTCATGAGGTGCGACTTTCCTATGTCATCGGCACGCTCAAGGACTGCTTTGTATTCGTTCTTTATAGCCTTGCTGTCAAGGCTTAGATGCTGTGCTTTTGCCTGTTTCATGCATGAATTGTGATAGAAATAGCCAAATAATTTCTGCGTAAATCCATATTCCATAGTTACATATCCTTTCTATTCTATTTGACACCAGTCAAATTATCAATACAGGTCAATTATTGGCCTGTCGATTTATTTAAAGCGTATCTCGATTATCTGACACATGCAGGATTTGTCCAGGTGCTTAAAAACAGTGTTGAGTACAAATCCATATCGTTTGTCAAGAGGTCTGTACCCTGTGAGATATCCTTTCCTGATGACAGAACTGAATGAAGAACTCCAGCTCTTAAGTTCCGAGAGTTCATCGACACTGAAATAAACACCGATGTTGTCATCACAGTCCTTGAGCCATGTCTTCAGCATGTTCTTAAGACCCTTTTTCTTCGTCGCGTCAAATACCAGCTTGCCTCCAGGAAAATGTTCAGCCATGGCGGCAAACAAAGTCTTAACCTGCTCAGTTTTGAAATAGTAGAATACCCCCGATGCGAAGAATACGATCCCGTCCTCAGGGCGGAAATCTATCTTGTCAAACCATGAGAGATCGTTGAGGTCACAGGCGATATTTGTCTCGCGTTCACGCTCACCTAAAAGTTCATTGCGGACAGCTATGGCATCAGGAAAATCCAGATTGTACGCACGTGCCTGTCCGTTATCCACCTGGCTGAATGTTGTGTCGAGACCACAGCCGAGGTTCACAACACAGGCTCTTGGATGATTCTTGAGATACGATCGGCAGACGGATGCCAGATCATATTGTCTGGTGGCAGCCATGATAGCACCGATTTTCTCCATGATACCTTTCCTGTTATAGTCTATCTCGACCTCGTTGTATATTCTCTGGCAGTCAAGATCGTTAAAGTTTCCCGGATACATCTCCATGGCACGCTTTCTTCCGTACAGTGGAAGAAGAAGAGTTTCCTGGACAGAGCCCTTTTCGATTTTCTTTTTTTCCATTAGTTTTTCCTCCTATCTGCAGTCCTGCCTCTATTCCGTGCAACAGAACATTCATAGCCTCCATAAATGCAGTTTTCATCTCTGCTGTGACTCCACTTTGGCATGAGTCATCTGCGATTATTTCACAGACCATTGAGAATTCGGCCAGAGAGAGCATATACACGGTCTTTTCAGATAATTTTCTTGTTGCGATTCCGCGTTTGTACAATTCATCATAATACTTAATCGCAAAACCGGCGCTTCTTTCTATATAGATACTGCGGAATTTCTCCAGACATTTGCCTGAGTCATTTTTCAGCAGCATATGAAAGAGCTGCATGTCGCCCTCAAGCATATCGAATATCTGTACTGATATCCTGGAATACAACACATTGAGCAGCTCGTCATCTGACATGGCAGTGAAGTCTATTCCGATCATGGATTTAGTGACTTCCATGAGCATTCTGCCGCTTTCCTCAAATATCTCGTCAAACATTTCCTCTTTGCCTGAGAAATGCTTGTATATTGCGCCTGCGGTTATACCGGCCCTTGCGGCGATCTTACGCATAGACGCCTCCTGATATCCAACCTCAAGAAAGACTTCCATGGCACTTTTCAGTATTGCCGCCCTTGTTTCCTTTGTACTTTCCCGAATGATAGTCACCTCCATTTACTATTTGGTAAACAGCGTTTACTTTATATCACATGGGATTTGCAAAATCAAGCGGCCAGAAGATTAAATGAGTTAATTGAAAATTTCTATCATTAAGCGACTGATGTAACAATATGCCTTTTAGGCATAACAGATAATTCGATATAGGTATTAGACATATAGATATATCAGGACTAAAATAAGCATGTATTGAAAAGTACTTGCTTATTTTTATGCTCATACATTCATAGGATGTGTGGGCGGATATTGGAATGTGTCAGGTTTTTGACGAAGACTTGACATGCAGCATCATTCCACGTCAAAGGTGATTAGAATGGGATGACGTTTAGTTGAAGGAGGTTTACATAATGTCAAAAAAGCTTATAGCATATTTCAGCGCAAGTGGAACCACGAAAAAGGTTGCAGAGATGATATCGGAGGCAGCAGGCGCAGACCTGTACGAGATCAAACCAAAGGAGCTGTACACCAAGGCTGACCTCGACTGGATGAACAAGAAATCCAGGAGCAGCGTCGAGATGAGCGACAAGAAGCTTAGACCGGAGCTTGATGATTCAAATGCACATATTGAGAATTATGATGAGATAGTACTTGGATTCCCTATCTGGTGGTATGTGGCTCCAACAATCATCAATACATTCCTTGAGAAGTACGACTTCACAGGCAAGAAAATCACATTGTTCGCAACATCAGGTGGAAGCGGATTTGGCAACACGATCAAGGAACTCCAGCCGTCAGCACCGGGAGCTGAGTTTGTAGAAGGTGGACTGCTCAACAGGGCAAACAGACAGGAGATCGAGAAGTGGGTTGACAAAACCTTCGCGTAAAGAATAGATGTATGACAAATTCACGAGAGATGATAATAACCTTCATGCATCCGACGAATATATGAAACAGAGTTACATTTGGAAGGAGAAAAACAATGGCAAAGATAGTACAGACAGCGGGAAGAAATGCACTCGGAGAGTTCGCTCCTGAGTTTGCACATTTTAATGACGATGTTCTCTTTGGGGAGAACTGGAACAACAATGACATCGATGTAAAGACCAGAAGTATCATAACTGTTGTGGCACTTATGGCACAGGGAATCACTGACTCATCGCTGAAGTTCCATCTTCAGAATGCGAAGGATCACGGTGTATCACAGAAGGAGATCGCAGCGGTCATCACACATGTTGGCTTCTACGCCGGCTGGCCAAAGGCGTGGGCAGTATTCAATCTTGCAAAGGAAGTGTGGGAAGTGAATGAGGGCGATCTTCCATACGAGGACGAGGCCATGAGAGCACATGCAAAGAGCATGGTATTTTCTATCGGACAGCCAAATGATGCATTTGCCCAGTATTTCATAGGACACAGCTATCTCTTTCCGGTATCGACAAGTCAGGTTGGAGTGTTCAACGTGACATTTGAGCCGGGCTGCCGTAACAACTGGCATATCCATCACGCAAAGAGCGGCGGCGGCCAGATACTTGTGTGTGTCGGCGGACGCGGATATTATCAGGAGGAGGGCAAGCCTGCAATTGAGATGAAACCAGGTGACTGTATCAACATTCCTGCTGAGGTAAAACACTGGCACGGCGCAGCTCCTGATAGTTGGTTCAGCCATCTTGCAATCGAGGTTCCAGGTGAGGAGACATCAAATGAGTGGTGTGAGCCTGTGACGGATGAGGAGTACGGAAAGCTGCAGTAGAGCTGTAGTAAATAACGCAAGTGACAATATCATATGAATATATATAGGCCATCCTGGTATAAATATGATTCGCGGTTGAATGCGAATGGATATTTATATCCGGGTGGCTTTTTGTTTCGACAAGAGCCTTGACGGATATATGATAACCACTGTACCTTAAGGGCGGCGGTGTGGTAAGATAGAAAATATTGGAGTGCTAGAAAATACTGTGGAATAATACCGTATATTAAATACTGAGAATTTACAGTGTGAGTGATATAATGAAGCAAGAAAGTTGATGTAAGGATGTTGATGTAATGAAGGCAGCTGGACAAAAGAAGTATCGAATGTAGAAGTATGATGGAATAATGTAGTATCGAAGGTGAGATGGATGGATAACGGAAAAAAGACATACAATTTCTGGGGCTGGAAGAATGCAGATGCACCGGCCATCAAAGATGAATATCCGGGGATAAATACCCCAACAGATCTATACGATGCACTGAGTCATATCTGGTGTGCAGACACCTGTGCGCCGAGGATGAGGGACAGATGGACAAAGGATAACATGACGCTGGGGCAGTGTTCCATCACTGCTTTTCTGGCACAGGATATATTTGGCGGAAAGGTGTACGGTATAAAGAGACCAGGCGGAAACTATCATTGTTACAATGTGATAGGTGACTGCGCTTTTGATCTCACAAGCGAGCAGTTCGGCGATGAAGTCTTGAATTACGAGGATAATCCAGAGCAGCAGCGGGAGGTACATTTTGCAAAGGAAGAGAAAAGACTGAGGTATGAGTATCTGAAGGCTGCGCTCGGAGAATATACAAAATGATGTAGATAACAAATATGACATTCTGAAAAAGAGCATAAGATAATTAAGCTCGTTGTGATAGTAACGTGTTATCGTACTCGCACATTATGATATATAGTATATAGAGTGCGATATAAATCCATAGACCGGAGAATACATACAGAATGTATAGAAACAACAGGATGGAGAAAATGGCGGAAATAGAGAAGGTAATATTTATGAATATGTGCATGGTATATGATC
>NZ_JBEHVV010000076.1:0-13149 GCF_040227395.1 Coprococcus sp. RTP21428st1_C9_RTP21428_210409 | reverse complement strand
GCCGTATACTGTAGCTGATGATGAGAAGATGATGTTCTTGCATCCGTTCTTTCTCATAACCTCGCACAGATTAAGAGTTCCTGTGATGTTGTTCTGATAGTACTCAAGTGGCTTTACAACTGATTCACCAACTGCCTTGAGTCCTGCAAAATGTATTACACAGTCAGGCTTCTCATCTGCAAATATCTTGTCCATAGCTTCCTTGTCAAGGATATCTGCCTTGTAGAATGTGAGATCCTTTCCTGTTATCTCCTTGATTCTGTCGACTGCCTTCTCGCTGGCATTGTAAAGGTTGTCGAGAATTACTACCTCGTAGCCTGCATTAAGCAGCTCAACACATGTATGACTTCCTATATAACCTGCTCCGCCTGTTACCAAAATTTTCATAATGTTTTCCTCCTTTATGATACTGTGACTCATAACCATCTGCCAGACACCTGTGCTTTTGGGGGCACTGTTAATGTCTTGCGCAAATGTCGATCACCAGTTTATAAACATTTTTATTTTGCAATGACGTTTTCTCCAACACTATACCACTACATCCTGTTATGCACAATAAAATGTGGCATTAATAAATATTAGTTATGGAATACGTCTATCACAGATACACATATATTATTGCATTTTTAGTGCACACTATATTACTGTGCATTCACATAATCTACGAACTTGAGGAATGCAGCCTTTCCGGCCTCATCTCTCTTGTAAACGCCTGCACACTCAAGGATCTTTGCGAATACATCGCCGATCTCATCCTGAAGTATCTTGTGTACGTTATCCGCATTTATATCGTACTTTCCAATGAAAGTCTGTACCCAGTCGTAATGCTTTGCTATATTCTCGTGGGCCTTGATGTCTCCACCTGCCACAAGAACCTCTGCAAGCTCTTCCATCTCGCCCTTGAGTCTTGCAGGAAGCACCGCAAGTCCCATAACCTCGATGAGTCCGATGTTCTCCTTCTTGATGTTGTGGTACTGCTCCCATGGATGATAAAGTCCAAGTGGATGCTCCTCTGTGGTGATATTGTTACGAAGGACTAAGTCCATCTCGTACTTGCCATCTCTCATCCTTGCGATAGGAGTGATGGTGTTGTGTGGCTCGCCGTCTGTCTCAGCGAATATGTACGCATCCTCATCTGTGTAACCTCTCCATGCACCGAGGATCTTGTCAGCAAGATCTATGATCCTGTCCGGATTCTCTCCGTCAAGTCTTATGACTGACATAGGCCACTTCACGATTCCTGCCTCAACGTCCTCATATCCTGCAAATGTAATCTTTGTCTCAACAGGTGCCTTTGTCATGGCAAATGTATAACGTCCGCCCTGGAAGTGATCGTGTGTGAGGATAGATCCACCTACTATAGGAAGGTCTGCATTTGATCCTAGGAAGTAATGTGGGAACTGTCCAACAAATGAAAATAGTTTCTGGAATGTAGCCTTTTCTATCTTCATAGGGATGTGCTGTCCGTTGAACACGATACAGTGCTCATTGTAATATACATATGGAGAATACTGGAATCCCCACTTGCTACCATTTACCTCTATAGGGATGATCCTGTGGTTCTCTCTTGCAGGATGGTTGATCCTTCCCGCATATCCCTCGTTCTCCATACACAGCTGGCACTTTGGATATGATGACTGTGACATGGTCTTGGCAAGGGCGATCATCTTCGGATCCTTCTCAGGCTTTGAAAGGTTGATGGTGATGTCGATATCACCATACTCTGTAGGCTTTACCCACTTGATATCCCTTGCAACTCTGTATGTTCTTATATAATCTGTCGCTCTGCTGAGCTTATAATAGAAGTCTGTTGCCTCCTCTGGGGACTTTGCATACTTCTCTCTGAATGTCTTTATGATCTGGCTTGGCTTTGGAACCAGCGCATTCATGATCTTCGTGTCGAACAGATCTCTGAGGACAACTGAATTCTCTGCGATAAGTCCATTCTCAACTGCGTAATCCAGAATCCCCTTGAGACACTCCTCAAGTTTTTCCGGTGTATCTATAGCTGGCACCTCACCCGGCTCCTCGTAGCTGTCCTTCTTCAGCATCTCGAGGATGGTGTTGGTCGTATATATTCTATCCTCTTCCTCTATCAGCTCATTTGCAATTCCGTACTCAACAAGCTGCTTGATATTTGTATCTATCATGGTTGTAACCCTTCTTTCTCATTACTATCTCTACATTTCATTTCCCTAAACGAGGCGGGAACACCAGCCATGCAAAATTTGCCTTGTCTGGTATCGCCCCCTCCCTAGGGTCGGCGGCAGTCCGTCGGTGCCATGCGATATGCGTCTCCGACACATGGGCACCTCCTCGGCAAATGGCTGGTGCTACATCACAATTTCCCTTCGGAAAATTGTGACATCTACTCAACTACTTTGATTCCGCCGTAAGGTCTTACCTTGAGGACGTGGCATGCGCCCTCTCCGAAGATCGACTCTATGTTCTTCTTGTACTCAGCAACAGCCGCATTCTTGACAAATGCCTGGATGGTTCCGGCAAATCCGCCGCCGTGTACTCTGCACACACCATCCTCGCCGATGAACTTCTCTGAGAATCCAAGTGCTATTGATACGTTCTGTGTGAGTGGATCCTTTGCGCTGTATATATTCTGAAGAAGCTTGAATGATGAATCTCCGCTTCTCTTTATAACATCGAGGAAATGGTCAAATTCCTGATTCTCAAGTGCTGCAACACCCTCTGCAACTCTGTCCTGCTCTGTGTAGAAGTGAAGCGCACGAAGGACTGCTCTGTCATTCACCTTGCCGCTGGCTCTCATCTCACCAACCTTGCTGATGAAATCCTCCTCTGAAACTCTGCTGAGGAGTTCCTCGCCGAAGTAATTTGCAACCTGCTTCATCTCTGCAGGGATTGCTGCGTAGTCGTCTGTGAGGTCTGCATGTGAACCCTTTGTGTCAACGATACACAGGCTGTACTGGTGAGCCTCAAAGTCAACTGGGACCTGCTTGATGACAGGATTAGCCTTGTCGAAGAAGTCGATATATATAAGTCCTCCGACTGCACATGCCATCTGATCCATAAGTCCGCATGGCTTGCCGAAGTATACGTTCTCTGCGTACTGTCCTATCTTTGCAACATCAACTGATGAAACCTTCATGTCATTGTAGAGGCCTGAAAGGATAGTTCCTATAAGGCTCTCAAATGCTGCTGATGATGACATTCCTGCTCCCATGAGCACATCGCTTGTCACAAATGCTGTGAAACCGCCTACCTTGAATCCGTAGTCTCTGATTCCTGCAACAACGCCCTTGATAAGCGCTGTTGTTGTTCCCTCAAGTGCAGGATCCTGCTCGATATCATTTACATTGATAACTTCCTTAGGCATATCGTCTGACACAAGCTCGATCACGCCGTCCTCTCTAGGTGCCACAATTGCTATGGCATCAAGGTTGATCGATGTAGCAAGTACATGTCCGTTCTGATGGTCTGTATGGTTTCCACACACCTCGCTTCTTCCAGGAGCGCTGTAGATAGCAACCTCCTGATCTCCGAATAACTCTGTAAATTTATCAAGAGCTTTTACATATCTTTCCCTGTTGTATGGGATCATATCCTTGTCGAGATAGATCTGTGCAAGCTTCTCGTCAAACTCTCCACCTGCGATAATTTCCTTTAATTCTGCGATTTTCTTCATTGTCTGTAACTCCACCTTTCTCCATCTTTTTATATTTTTTTCTTAATGTCCGTTATTTTGTTGTCCATATTGCGCACATTTTCTGCGCTACGCCGTTGCGCTTCTTGCTTTGTGAATATAATTCTATAACAATATACAGATTTTGAACATGGCATAGCGTTGCAAATATATGTCCATTTGTTAGATTGTTTTTCTGGCGGAACATATTATTGTATGGATAATCCGGTTGAATGTATGTTATACTCTTATATATTATAATGAGAGAACGAGTTCATATGCCTTCATTACAGAAACGTTCAGATCTTATAAATTTAGAACAGTACGAGAATCTGTATATGGACTTTGCCAAAATCTCCTGAAGATTATCAGATCAATTTATGAAGTTACTTTATTAAGAAAATGCGGAGTTTGTAAAATGGAAAATAAGATTGTTATGGAATTCCCCCAGGAGAATGATACAGACCTCTACCTGAATGTGTTCGGACACTCAATAACCGAACCGCTGCACAAGGCAGGGCCTGCGGTCAAAACATTCTACCTTATACATTTTGTACTTGAGGGGGAGGGCGACTTCTATGTGAAGGGAGCCCACTATCATTTGAAAAAGGGTCAGGGCTTCCTCATTGAACCTGACACCCCCGCCACATATATATCGGACGAACACCATCCATGGCGTTATGTATGGTTCGGTTTCTCGGGCAGATGCGCCCACGACACGCTGAGCAGTATCGGGCTCACCCAGAACCAGCCTATATTCACCTGCGAGGATGGCGACAAACTGAAAAAGTACGTATTTGATATGCTTGCTCACAACACCTCGGATCACGCAGATCACTTCAGGCTCATGGGCATGCTCTACCTCGCTCTGTCTGTCATCGCAAATGCACAGAAAGACAAGCTGGAGACTCCATCGGGAAATGCCTACGTAAACCACGCCATCTCCTACATTCAGAACCACTACAGTATGCCTATGAAGGTGGAGGAGCTGTCGGATTACGTAGGCATCAACAGAAGCTATTTCTCTGACCTGTTCAAGCAGTACACCGGGATGAGTCCTGTGAAATACCTGCAGAATTTCCGCATAACAAAAGCCCAGCATATGCTTACCATATCTGAGCTTTCTATAGAAAGTATTGCATTTTCATGCGGCTACCAGTCCGCCGAGGCTTTCCACAAGATTTTCCGCAAGACCACCGGCATGTCGCCTAATGCCTACCGGCAGGAGAAACGCCAGAGAACCATCTCCAGCCAGGAGACCATGAACAACAACCGGCCGGATTATATTGATACAGATGATGATTTTTAAAATTATCTCCAGTGGCAAAGGCACCAGACATTATTACTGTATGCTAACCAAAAGTAAATCAATGCCATCAGCATATTCTTCTAAAAATCAGCAGGCGTCTGTGTGCAAAATTCTCCAATATGGTGAGCCTGTGATCGTCATCTGTGATATTACAGAATATAAGTGCTGACACATATTACAAATTCCTACTTTCTTTTCCACCAAATTATAATCATAATAATAGATGCACATACGCACAATCCCCCTACAGCAAATGCCACAACAGCTATTTCCTGCCACATTTGTGCATTATACAATTCTACCCCCGTAACTATTATGCAAATACCTAATAATGCCATTGCCGTAATCACCAAAGGCATCTTTTTAGTCGCTATACCAACTATTGATACAAGGACTGCCACAACTCCGATGGCAGCCACAACAATTGCCATATTCATATTTTCTTCTCCTCTACTTCTTTTTTGACGGAACCTTTATCGATGTTTGACACGCGACATAGCTCGCACCAGTATTTTTCATTGCTATGTATCTTGTTGTGGTACTCCAGCCATCGTGGACCACCAAAAACGTATACACCTTTCCCGTTCTCATATTCTTATATTCCTTATAACCTACCACTGCAACAGTATGATTATAATAGTATCCATTTGCAATAGAAAACATACAAGGATTTCCACTGTCAATTTGTTTCTTCAAAGTTGAATATGTCCACATATAGTTACTGTTTCCAGTGCCTGAAGAATAACCAAATCCCTTTTGCCACGTCCTTTTCACCAAGTTATTATTTTTATTAACTGGCAATCCCCTTTTCTTTGTATAGCCAACATCTATCGCGCACTTTTTTACTATATCATACATCTTGTTATTATCTTTTGGTATTTTATTATATCCCTGTGTTCTATAATATTTTAATATATTATAAAATGCTGTCAACGTACAATTATTATTTCCTCCTAAAGAATTACATTTTGTATTTCCAATGCCCGGCAATATTTTCGAGCTTTTTAGGCTATAAACATCTGTCTTTTTACCAACATTCTTTTTCAAATAACTTACAGGATTTTCTATCGCCGAATTAACTTTCGGATTGTTCTTACCTCCAACAAATTTATTAGCATTTAATATTTTATCGATTTCTTTTTGACTTTTCCCAATTAAAATATTATTATCTGTATTAATTTTGTTTGATGTTCGTCCATTATATTTATTTTTTCCCTCTTTTCCATATGCCTGCTGTGAACTTTCTACAGGCACTTCCGCCCCATAAACTTTAATCACTGTAATTTTTTAAAAATTAACGGAGCATATAATAGCCAACATTACCAGAATTAGTCTTATTTTTTTCATTGTGTTTTATCCCCCTCTTTAATTATATATAAGTTCAGATCAACCTAGTTTGTAATTC
Organism: Coprococcus sp. RTP21428st1_C9_RTP21428_210409; assembly: GCF_040227395.1. NCBI lineage: Bacteria > Bacillati > Bacillota > Clostridia > Lachnospirales > Lachnospiraceae > Coprococcus > Coprococcus sp. RTP21428st1_C9_RTP21428_210409. Next base: position 6,780 of record NZ_JBEHVV010000076.1, on the reverse strand, counting down.
AATAATGTAGTATATCTATATTGATGTCAACAAATTATTTTGCTAATATGTTCAGTTACAACAACATCTCTATATGCCAATGAAGGTGGAGGAGCTGTCTGACTACGTTGGAATCAACAGAAGCTATTTCTCCGACCTGTTCAAGCAGTACACCGGGATGAGTCCTGTGAAATACCTGCAGAATTTCCGCATAACAAAAGCCCAGCATATGCTTACCATATCTGAGCTTTCTATAGAAAGTATTGCATTTTCATGCGGCTACCAGTCCGCCGAGGCTTTCCACAAGATCTTCCGCAAGACCACCGGCATGTCGCCTAATGCCTACCGGCAGGAAAAACGCCAGAGAACCATCTCCAGCCAGGAAACCATGAACAATAACCGGCCGGATTATATCGAGACGGACGACGAGCTGTGATCTTTACAAGGCCACAGCTCGCTTATCATTTTGACATATTCTATTTATCATAAGCACAATATAAACGCAATTACATGAATCACCAGATCATTGTCGGATGCCACATTATCAGCAATAACAAACACAAACCAAATCTCCTTTGAATCAAACGCATTTATATTTTAAAAAGTGTTAGCAGTAGAATACTTACCATTTCCATACCTTGACTATAGTTCAAGAGATTACATATGTAATCTCTCTTTCTACCATTAACACTATGTTCTGATTTAGGTTAAACTCAATCTTTGTCATTTGCTTCACGATATTATAATCTTTACTAATTTATCTTATAAAGTTCGTCTGGTTGCCTCTCTCCGTGTCAGGGAGTGCAACACCTGCTGCCTTGCCGGCTTCAAAGCATTTGAGCATCCATGCAAGGTTCTTAGCAAGATTCCTCATGGTCTGCATACCCTCCGCATCCAGCTCAGCCTCTCCAGGCACGCGTCCGTGTACAAGATTCCAGTATGTAGAGCCAGCCACCGGCATCTGTGATATTCCAAAGTATTTATTCATCACATCGAATGATGCTGATGTTCCGCCACGTCTTGCAACTGCCACAGATGCACCCGGCTTGAATGCAAATGCACGGCCGCTGCTGTAGAATACTCTGTCAAGGAATGACTGCACACGTCCGCTTGGATGAGCATAGTATACAGGTGTTCCAAATACCAGTCCGTCTGCTTCCTTTGCCTTGGCAACGAACTCATTTACCTTATCGTCATCAAACACACAGCCTTTTTCCGTACACTGTCCACAGCCTATGCAGTCTCTCAGTGGAGCTGCTCCGATCTGGAATATCTCATAGTCTATCCCCTCTTTCTTGAGCTGCTCGCCTACCTCGTAAAGTGCACGGTATGTATTGCCCTGCGGCTTCGCGCTTCCATTCAACATTAAAACCTTCATGTTCAGTTCCTCCAATCAACAATCATTTATATCTCATTTAATATGTAACTGCCCGTCACACACACAGCAGTTTCTTCTATATTATATATACACTTATTGATAAATTTTTTCCAGTTATTTGTCAATGTCTGATCGACTTCCTGTACTCCATAGGAGACATTCCTTTTTCTTTTTTAAACACCCGGCTAAAGTAAAGCGGATTATCGTATCCAACTATCTTTGCTATCTCTGTCATGTTGTAGTCCGAGCTCTCGAGAAGCATCTGGGCGTTAGCTATACGCTTTGACATGATGTACTGTGTGGGCGTGGTTCCGATGCGCTGTCTAAAGTTCCGTATGAACCAGCTCACGCTCATGTTGTGCATGCTTGCATAGTCCTCCACAAGTATTCCCTCGTTATAATGCTCACTAAAATATGCCGCCGCACGGTCCATCTCCTCTGCCATGGCCGACACAGTTTTGGAATCATCCTGCCCCTGCTGCCTGTGAGCTGAGATAAGCATCTGTCTGAATATGTATTCCAACATCTCCTCATAGTCATCCCGGCAGAGCTGTAGCTCCTGTATCATTTGCCTGAACAAAATTCTGTACTCAGCATGGTCTCCACCATAGAACATATTCACATCGTCATTTATTCCGTATCGCCTGAGTGTCTGCTTCACCTCTCCCCCGGTAAAATGCACCCAGAACACCTCCGTGTGTTCGTCTCCGTAATACACATACCGTTGCATCTGTCTCGGCCTGTATATCACCATGCTTCCGGGACAGGCGATCACATCCTGCCCATCTATCTCAAAATGTGCCTTTCCCGCCGCCACATATATGAGCTGATAATCCTTACGCCCCTTAGGTCTGTAGGTCGTAAACTCTTTCTGTGTATACAGCTTGTACGTTCCGCAGCTTGTGACTATGAGCGGTCTGCTCTTGTCCACTATGTCGAGCAGTGAGTTGTGAAGATATGCTGAGTTTGTATACATGTGTGGCTCCTTTCTATATGGCAAATCACACTATTATTTCACTATTTTTACACTATTTTGAAGCGTGTGCAGACACATCCTGTATGCTTTATACTTTTTCTTTTGTCTGTTCAGAGACTTCACCCTGCAAGCGGACTTGCAGGGTGCGGTGTATCCGCCTTATAAAACTAGAATGTGCATATTTTGTCTCATTATATGTATGGACTTTTCATGTGCCGTTATCTTATAATATATCTAACAAACGACGAATATACAACGTTTTATATATTAAATTAACCACAGGAGGTATTGTTATGATCATTCCGCGTCACTACGAAAATCTGCATATTCTGCACGAGAACACCATGCCGGATAGGAATTACTATATTCCTGCTGGGAAGGCATACAGCACATCCCTTGATGCAAGGGATCACTCGGACAGAGTACAGTTTCTGAATGGAACCTGGAAGTTCCGCTACTATGACAGCATTTATAAGCTTCAGGACGAATTCCACAGTGAGGGATATGATATATCCGGTTTCGATGATATTCCGGTTCCATCAGTATGGCAGATGCACGGATACGACTATCACCAGTACACCAATGTCAGGTATCCATTTGCATTTGACCCACCTTATGTTCCAAAGGACAACCCATGCGGAGCATATGTGACCGACTTCGACTACGATCAGAACGAGGACGCGCCACTCGCGCACTTGAACTTTGAGGGTGTAGATTCCTGTTTCTATGTATGGCTCAACGGCAGGTATGTTGGCTACAGCCAGGTATCCCATTCGACCAGTGAATTTGACATAACCGAATTCATAAGAAACGGCTCCAACAGGCTCTGCGTGCTGGTTCTCAAATGGTGCGACGGAAGCTATCTTGAGGATCAGGACAAGTTCCGCATGAGCGGTATTTTCAGGGATGTATATATCCTGAAACGCTCTGAGGGTGCTGTATACGACTATTTCATAAAGACCAGCTGTGACGATATAAAGGATCCAACTAAGGCAGATGTAACCATAGACTTCACAGCATTTACAGAATATTCCTGCGTTGAAGACCGTTTTTCATCAAAACCGGAAACAGTGGTTGATAAAGGCGCTGATTCAAATGTTGATATTGAAGTTACTATTCTGGACGCCGATGGCAGCATATGTTCATCAGGCTGTGTAAAATGTGAAATTTCCGCTCAGAGCGATGCCAATACCAATGCAGACGAAGGCAAAACCGCAGCCAGCTCCAGCAGCATTACTTTGTCGATCGACTCCCCTGTGCTGTGGAATGCAGAAAAGCCATATCTCTACACTGTCATCATAAGATGCGCCGGTGAGGTCATCACTGACAGGATAGGAATCAGGGAGATAACGATAGAGAATAAGATCGTGTACATCAACGGCATGCCGATCAAGTTCCATGGAGTGAACAGACATGATTCCGACCCTGTGACCGGTTTTACGATCAGCAGAGAACAGATCATCAGGGATATGTCTCTCATGAAGCGGCACAATGTCAACGCCATAAGGACAAGCCATTATCCAAATGTTCCTTATTTCTATGATCTCTGCGACGAATATGGATTCTATGTGATAGACGAGGCTGACATAGAGGCACATGGTCCAAGTGAATTGTTCTATTCTGATAATAATTGGGATAACAAGGCAGCAAGGTGGAATGAGCCGATCGCCAACAATCCTGAATTCTGTGAATCCATTCTTGACCGCATCAGGCGCTGCGTCATCAGGGACAAGAACCGTGCCAGCGTGGTCATCTGGTCCATGGGAAATGAAAGTGCTTACGGCGTGACATTTGAGGAGGCTCTGGCATGGGTCAAGTCCTATGACAGCTACCGTCTCACCCACTACGAGAGTGCCCAGTATACAGACGGCAAGAGAAAATACGATTACAGTAATCTGGATCTCTACAGCAGAATGTATCCATCCATATCCGAGATGGCTGAATATATAGATGGTGATGGCGACAAGCCTTACATCCTGTGTGAATATTGTCATGCCATGGGCAACGGCCCTGGAGATCTGGAGGACTACTTCCAGTTCTTCGACAGCCATGAGACCACCTGTGGCGGTTTTGTATGGGAGTGGTGCGACCACGCCATATACAGGGGCAAAGCGGCAAACGGCAAGGATATGTACGCCTATGGTGGAGACAGCGGTGAGACTATCCACGACGGCAACTTCTGTATGGACGGTCTGGTGTATCCGGACCGCAGACCACACACAGGACTTCTTGAATTCAAGAACATCAACCGCCCGGTAAGGATCACTGGATATGATGAGACAAATGGAGTTTTGACTCTGCACAACTACATGGATTTCACTGACATCAAGGACTACCTCACAATGAGCTACGAGGTTATGCGAGATGGTCAGGTTGCCGCATCCGGGGATATCGACACGCCTTCCATAGCTCCTCACAGTGTCGGAACTATCCGCCTGAGCCCTGTTACAAATATACAGAAATCATTGTCAGACTTATATGCAGCAAGTCATGCTGACATTTCTGGCAGCTCAGATGTTACTGATCGTTCAAGTGTTGTTGAATGTTCAGATGTCGCCGATTGCACAAAAGATATTATTACACACAGAATGTTTCTCCGTGTGATATATAAGGCAGCTTGTGACAGTGCATTCGTAAAGAAAGGTGATGTGTTGGGATTTGACGAGATAGAACTTGCCACACAAAAACAGAACGCAGACAAGGTCCTGGATAAAGCATCGTCTTTGGACAAGGCGCAGAATTTGGCGGAACAATATCTGACTACTCAGGATACAGCTTCTGCCCATCTTCATGTATCGGAAAGCGACACAGAATTTGTTGTCAGCGGAAGTAATTTTGAATATATATTTGACAGGAACACAGGAAACTTTACGGACATTGTGGTTGATGGTCAGGAACTTCTATCTGCACCATGCGACAAGACTATCTGGCGCGCACCTACGGACAATGACAGAAATATAAAGAACGAGTGGTTAAGAGCCCACTATGACATGATATCCGAGAGGACATATGAGACTGGCTGCATTATAAAAGATGGATGTGCCGTGATATCGTGCACGTCAAGCCTCTCAGCACCAACGGTACAGCCTGTTCTGAGGATAAACGCTGAATGGATAATAACACCTGAAGGAACTATAAAATCAAAAATGCATGTAAAGAAAAATGCTGAATTCCCTACGCTCCCAAGATTTGGCGTGAGGATGATTTTGAGAGAAGATATGCGAAATGTAAATTATATCGGTATGGGTCCATATGAAAGCTACGCAGATAAGCACCATGCAAGCTGGCATGGCTCATTTTCTGCATCCATTGACGAGATGCACGAGGACTATATCATGCCACAGGAAAATGGAAGCCACTTTGACTGTAGCCTTGTTCAGGTCAGTGCCCCTGGAGCAAGCGACGAGTCTGACAGGAATAGCTCCGACAAAAATAACTTTGTCAACGGTTCATCATATCAGAGCATTTGCAATGCGCAGACAGCCGAAACGATCGCAGCTACAACAGCCCACAGCATAACCGTGACATCCGCTGTGCCATTTTCAATGAACGCCTCGCCTTACACCGCAGAGGAACTCACAGTGGCAACCCACAACTACGAGCTGCCAGAGAGTGACAAGTCCGTCCTGTGCATAGACTATCGCCAGAACGGAATCGGCTCCAACAGCTGCGGCCCCGAGCTTGATGAGAAATACAGATTTGACGAGGATGAGTGGGAATTTGGATTTACCATGCACGTGAAATAGATACAAAATTATCGCTAAATTAAGTTTATCTCATGAAAAAGGACAAAGTCTCCAAACTTTGTCCTTTTTTCCGCTTATATGAGTATTTAGATACAATTTTGTATCTTTTTCACCATTTTGACTGTGATTAGCGAGAATCAATTATCAGATTTACCCGAAATCTGCCAAGCAGCGGTATTCCTCTTCATCCGGCGCATCTTCTCCGGATCCTTGCCCGATTTTTGGACGCCACCTACCACATCGTACTCTATGCCAGATGACACATCGACTACGTCAGGATGCACCTGCTCTATCGCCCGCCGCACATTGTCCGGCGTGAGACCTCCGGCAAGCACAAACAGCCTTCCATCTCTGTCGATATCCGTCAAACTGTTCCAGTCAAATGTCTTGCCACTTCCAGGTTCACCGGCATCGAACACATAACCTGCAACATTCGAAAGGCTTTGATAATGTGGGTACATATCCATATCCTTCACATTGAACGCCTTCCACACAGGCAAATGCGCACTCTCTATAAGCTCATCGCTGGTCTGTCCATGAATCTGTATCACATCAAATCCCAGCTCACCTATCTCCGCTATCTGCTCCGCATCCGGGGATACCACCACTGCAACCTTCTTCACATCTTTCCTCAGTTCTTCAAGCAACCTGCGCGCAGTCTCCACGCTGACATTTCTCTTTGACTTTGGGAAATACATCAC
>NZ_JBEHVV010000075.1:0-13276 GCF_040227395.1 Coprococcus sp. RTP21428st1_C9_RTP21428_210409 | reverse complement strand
GTACCACAACAGGTGGAAGAGCATGAGTGTTTCGGACATGTTCGGTGCCAGGGACTACACATACAGATCAGCCTCAAGAGGACAGTATCTCAGCATGGAGGTCAAGCCGTTTTCAGGCCAGAGCAAGATGGTGGAAACCAAGGCTGTTGAGGACATACCGGAGGTATCAAAGATACTGCTCGATAAGCTGATAGACAAGTGTGAGAAGAATGGAATCAAGATCATGTTCATGGAGACTCCGACGGCGAAGTCATGGAATTATGCAAGACACAATGCCATGGTTAAGTATGCTAAAGCCAAGAATATTGAATTTGTCGATATGAATACGCTCAAGGGTGATTATGCGATTGACTGGAGCACCGACACGAGGGATGGCGGAAGACATCTCAACTGCAAGGGCGCAGAGAAGGTAAGCGCCTATCTTGGAAAATATATTTCAGAGAATTATTCTTTTAAGGATAAGAGACATTCAGAAAAGTATGCGGACTGGAATAATGACTATCTGGATTATGTGAAGTATATGTCCGGAGAGACTGTGTCGCTGGAGGCGCAGCAATCCGAGGAAACGGTATCCAACAACTAGATATAAAACACATAAGTGGACGGAGGATTGAATCCCCCGTCCACTTTATTTTTTATTTTACTGTAACTTTGCATCTGGCAGATATATTGCCGGAAGTATATGTCTTTTTCTCAGTGCTGTTTGAAGGTGTGAAAGTTTATTTCTGCACGGCAAGGGACAAGGATTTTTACGCGCAGCTCATGCGTGATGGAAATGTTGCGGTGACGGGCATGAACAGAGAATATCAGATGATAAGGCTGAGCGGAAAGGCGCACAGGCTGGATGATCAGAAGCTGTGGATCGACAGGATATTTGCGGAGAATCCATCTATGAACAGTGTGTACCCGGATGACAGCAGATATGTGCTTGAGCCGTTCTATTGATACAGGATGAATACCCGACACAGGTAAATGATGAGAAAGGCATAGTAAACGCTGCAAACAGCGGTATGACCGGATGTTATGTGCCATGCCACAATTGTATCGATAACTGTATCCGCGCTGTCCTGTCTGCGGAGGTTCTATGGACATGAACCTCCGCAAGGATGGTTATTTTGTTCAGGACAGTGCCTGGTATGAGGCAGAGCGGAATTTTAGTGAGTTTGTCACAAAGTCTATAGACAGTAAGCTTGTACTTCTTGAACTGGGGGTAGGTTTTAACACCCCAACAATAATCCGCTTTCCTTTTGAGAAGCTGACACGAGAACACGATAACGTAACCCTTGTCAGGTTAAATCTCGATCAGGCTGTGATTCCAGAAAGTCTTGGAAACAGAGCTATAGGGATAAATGCGGATATGGCGGAGAGTATAAGTGATATACTCAACGTTTCAGTATCGCATCCATATCCTGTTCAGGAGCAGTGATCGGGTTTAGCTTATAATTCTCCACCAGATATTTCACCACGGTCTCGGACATGAATGCCGGAAGTGTCGGTCCGATATACATGTTGCGCACGCCCAGCGACAGCAGGGTGAGGAGTATGCAGACAGCCTTCTGCTCATACCATGACAGGACAAGGGTGAGTGGGAGGTCGTTTATGCTGCAATTAAATGCATCAGCCAGAGCCAAAGCAACCTTGATGGCACTGTAGGAGTCATTGCACTGTCCCATGTCGAGTATTCTAGGAATCCCGTCAATTTCGCCGAGGTCGAGATCGTTGAAACGGTATTTGCCGCAGGCGAGGGTGAGGACAAGGGTGTCCATCGGAGTCTGCTTTACGAATTCGGTGTAATAGTTGCGTCCCGGATGTGCGCCGTCGCAGCCGCCAACGAGGAAAATGTGTTTGATATGACCAGCCTTGATTGCATCTATGATCTTGCCAGCCTGTGACAGAACTGCGTTGTGGCCAAATCCGGTCGTCAGCATATGGCCGCCGTTTATGCCGCTCATGCTCCTGTCGTGTTCATAGCCGCCAAGCTTCTGTGCGTGCTTGATCAGAGGGGTAAAATCTTTCTTCCCTGCTCTTGTACCTGAGATGTGAACCATGCCGTCATAACCCACGACTGATGTGGTGTAGATCCTGTCCTTGTAGCTCGGCCTTGGCGGCATGAGACAGTTGGTGGTAAAGAGCACCGGCGCGGGTATATTTTCGAATTCTGTCTGCTGGCTCTGCCATGCGGTTCCGAAATTGCCCGCCAGATTATGGTATTTGTTAAGCTCCGGATAGCCGTGCGCAGGCAGCATCTCGCAGTGGGTATATACATTTACTCCTGTCTTTTCAGTCTGCTCAAGGAGCTGTGACAGGTCGTTCAGGTCGTGACCGGAGACCACGATAAATGGCCCTTTTTTGATGTCAACATTTACTCTCGTAGGCACAGGATTGCCAAATGATTCAGTGTTGGCTTTGTCCAGCAGCTCCATGCATTTGAAATTGACCTGGCCCAATTCCATGATGAGTTCTATCCATTCGGTGACGCTGTGCTCCCTGTTAACCTCGCACAGTCCCTTGTAGAACCACTTCAGAACCTCATTATCTGTGTAGCCGAGATTCATGGCGTGATGGGCGTATGCCGCCATACCCTTGAGTCCAAACAGCAGGGTGGAACGCAAGGACACTATATCCGTGTCACCATCCCATAGGTCGATCACCTGTATCTTTTCAGCCTCAGGTCTGCTGATCTTGTTCTGCTCGTTTTTAACCCTTCCCATAAATTCTTTTATTGCATTGTCGTCAAAGTTTACATTTGTCAGGGTTGTGAAAAGACCGTCTATGATAAGTCTGTCGGCGACCGCGCTGTGTTTATTCTCATTTTTTGAGAGTTCTGCAAGTTTTATAAGCTCACACACAAGCTCGTCCTGTAGATTAGATGTGGATGGCTGCTTGCCGCACACTCCAGTATTGATACATGCGGATCCCCCCGCTGTCTGCTGACACTGAAAACAAAACATATTTGACATGTACTGTATACCTCCTGAAATTATGAATCTATCTGAAAAAACTGGTGACTGCCTGGCAGTCTGTGGATTTTCTTCTAAATAGAGTATGGACAGTGAACAGGAGTTTTATACGCAAATTTGCTAAAGTATATCTGTGAAATAACATTTAGGGGGATAAAAAACTTTCGTTGCTCAGATAGAGGCGCCCTGAGAAAAAATGGAGACAGAGGTGGGGACGGAGGTACCTGTCCCCTCCGTCCCCACCTTCATTTGATACTGCGGAGTCGCCGGTTATATTGAGCAGATAAGTGCCGTCTTGCACGCATTTGACTGAAATTTTACATGGCGCTGATAGTGGGCAGATGTGAAAAAGTTTTATAGTAAATCAAATAACAGTTGATCTGGACGGGGATAAAGGAGAAATCACGGATGAAAAAGGAATACGGGGATAGACTGGCTCGCGCGCTTGAATTTGCAAATGAATCAGCCAAGTATCATGTCAGGAACTATGCGGATGGGACGCTTATGCCCGGAGATGCATATGCCGATCTGCCGATAGATGAGAGAGACCGAATGTATCTTGGACCGGATGCTGGAGCGCCCAACATGTATTCCAGAATATATCGCAGCCAAAGAGAGAAAGAGATGCGGGAGCAGGGCATGACAAATGAGCAGATAATGCTGAGATGGGAAGCGCTTGATGCCATGTGGCGCCAGGAGATAGAGGAGAGGCTCTACGGGGAAGCCAGACAGAATGATCGGTCAGAGGATGTTATATCAAGATACGAGAATGGAGGCTTGCCCGGTGATTTTCAGAGAAGGAGCGATCAGGCGGATGCGAAGAGAAGGACAAAATGGCTCGGGATACGAATAGTGCTCATAACCGTAGTAGTGGTGATCATGGCGTTCACGATACTTAATGAGGCCGGGCTGATAAACGGCATGAGTATAACAGAGCGGATATTTGACAGGGTAGAGCAGATATTTGGCGGTATGGACAACATATCATCAGGCGGTGCGGGAGCTGGTGGCGGAACAGATTCAGAAAATCCCGGCGGACTGGTGATCGTATACGGAGTAGTTATCTTCCTTATATTCAGATGGGTGAGTAAGAGCAAAAAGAAAAAAGAGAATATTTCAGATTCCAGTGTGATTTACACGGAGCTGATCCCACAGATTATCAGGAGACGTTATGGAGAGGGTAGCGTATACAGACATCAGGGTGGACTTCCTGATGAACAGATGAGAAGACTGAACTGCTTTGCTGGCAGACCATTTACACTGGATGGCAAGCCTTTGCTGGTTAACGGCCGCGACATGGTGGAGGGAACATACAAAGGTGTTAATTTCAGGTGCAGTTATGAATACATGGAGTACGAGTATTATCACGAGGACAGTGATGGTGATAAAGAGAAAAAAATAGACAAATTATTTGGGGGGCTGGTTGTTGAGATACCATATAGAAAGGTTTCATCGGCTTTGCTGGGAGTCATGGGAAACTCTGAACTGGCGATGAAGAATATATTGAAGTGTGGTTCGGAGAGTGGCGCAGTGGGAAGAATAGAAAAGACAGAAAACGAGAACTTTAATCTGCTGTTCACTATAAAATGCGATGATGAGGAGAATATATTTTATATGCTTACCCCGTATGTTATGGAGAGGCTGGCGGCACTTTATCCAAAGGAGAAGGCGGCTCTCCATGTGACATTCGATGGGGACAGATTGTATATGTGTATAAGCAAGAGTGATAAATACATGGTATTTGACGAAGAGAAAAATATAAAGAGTATGAATGATGTGGAAGCTTATCTGGACAAATACCTGCGCATGCTGCAGGAGACGCTGGATTCGGATGTGGATATTGCTCTTGCAAAGAGATATGATCTGCTCACAAAACAGTATGCGATTGTAAAGTCATATATGTCGTATGAGAGCGAGAATCTGATAACATCGATAAAGCTCAGGAAAGGAATGACACCTGATGAAAAGACAGGAGTGGAGACGCTTATGAAAAACGCTTCGGATCAGATAAATGCAGTAGTGGAGGCGTATCCGGAATTGACGGCGGGCAAGAATATAGAGGTCCTTCAGAACAGCTGCACAAATGCGGAGGAGCACATCCAGGCGGCAAGAAGACTGTACAATGCAGGTGTGACAAATTATAACAATCTGTGCAGTCAGTTCCCTTCATCGGTGGTTGCAGACATAACGGGTCACAATATGGTGGAGTATTTCAAGACTGATTCGGATAAGAGATCAGATGTGATATTCTGACAGGAAATCAAGATATTTTTGCGCATAAAAAATCGGTGCGACGGGATTCGAACCCACGACCTCTTCGTCCCGAACGAAGCGCTCTACCAAGCTGAGCCACGCACCGATAGTGTTATATCAACACTGCCATAATAGTATAAGAAGATTCTGAAAAAAATGCAAGGAGTTTTCTAAATAAATTGTCAAGAAATTCACCCAGGAATATCCGAGAAACTTTTGTGAAACTGATAATCAATCAATGACAGATAACTATCCGTTTATGGGGGGACCGTAGATACATTTTTGGGGTGCCCATAGATACAATTTATATAATATTTAGATTTGTTACAACGAAAATTTATAAGTGTATGGCAGAGTAATAACCAGAAAGTAGTTGATATGAGGATAAGGTGCAGGTGGTGATGGACAGAATGAAAGCCGCCTGAAATAGAAGGAGACGATAGATCATGAAGATACTTATTACTACGGACTGGTATGAACCTGTTATAAATGGAGTTGTGACATCGGTTGTAAATCTGTCAAATGAACTTAAGAAAAGAGGACATGAGGTAAAGATACTTACACTCTCGAGAAATCACCACACATATATAGTTGGAGATGTGATATATGCGGCGTCAGTAGGTGCCGGAAAGATTTATCCGGAGGCGAGGCTTAAGATGCCTGTTATCAAGGCGGTCATAGACAAACTCATAGAATGGAAACCAGATGTCATACATTCCCAATGCGAGTTCTCAACCTTCTTCATGGCGAAGAAGATAGCAGATGAGACAAATGCGCCGATAGTGCACACATACCACACGATATACGAGGATTACACTCATTACTTTTCGCCAAATGCAGCGTGGGGACGCAAAGTTGTGCAGAAACTTACCAGGATGTTATCATCGAGGGTCGATGCCATGATAGCACCAAGCAGGAAGATAGAGGATGTGCTTGAAAAGTATGATGTGTTATGTCCTGTTGAGGTGATCCCCTCTGGAATCGACATGAATAAATTCGGAAAATACATTGGAACGGACAGCAGACACAGAATCAGAGAGCAGTACGGACTCAGTGATGACCAGACAGTTCTTCTCTATGTTGGCAGATTGGCGAAGGAGAAGAATATCCAGGAGATACTTAGATGCCAGAAGAGAGTGCACGGGTATGGTACAATCCTCATGATAGTTGGAGACGGACCATATAGGGCGGAGGTAGAGGAACAGGTAAGAGCGCTTGGAATCTCAGAGAGTGTGATATTTACAGGCATGATCGAGCCTGATAAGGTGGCTGAGTATTATCAGGTTGGTGACTTCTTCGTAAGTGCATCCACGAGCGAGACTCAGGGGCTTACATATGTAGAAGCTCTGGCAGCGGGAGTGCCGCTTCTGTGCAGAGAGGATCCGTGCCTTGTAGATGTGGTTGATCCGGGAAAGAATGGCTGGAAATTTACTGATGAGGAAACATTTGAAACTGCGCTGGTGAAGTGGCTTGATATGAGTCCTGCTTTAAGGCATCAGCTCAGACGAAATGCAGTGCAGTCGGCAGATGAATTCTCCACATCGACATTTGCAGACAGAGTTGAGAAGCTTTATATGAATGTGTGCGAGCTGCAAGCACTGGTGCTGAGGGCTTGTTAGAAATTTAATTTGTATGAATTCTCTAGTGGCTGTTGGGATAACCAGGGAAAAGATATAAAATTATCTCCAAATAGATGAAAAAGCTCTAAAAAAGAAAAAATTTTAAAAAATTATCCGTAGGACACAGAATAATGTGTTTTATGGATAATTTTTTATCTTTTAAGTGAAAACAATGTATATGAGATAAAATGTAGGTAATAAGCAAAGATGGCGAGATGGCCGGATGCATGAGTTACTATCTAGATGACAAAAAACTAAAAAAATATGCTTTATTTAAAAATACAGTTGACAATACTATGATACTAGTGTACTATTCAACTAGTACAATGGTACAGAAGAACTAGACAGCATACAAGGAGGAGGTGTGTGATGGAATTTAAGACGAATATCCCCATATATCTTCAGGTCATAGAGGATATAAAGCAGAAGATCATAGCGGGCACACTGCCTTTGGGATCTAAGCTTCCGTCATCAAGAGAACTTGCCATAGAATACCAGATAAATCCGAATACTGCAGCGAGGATTTACAGCGAGATGGAGTCTATGGGGTTGTCCTATACCAGACGTGGAATAGGAACATTTGTGACGGAGGATGACAGGGTCATAGACGACCTGAAAAAGGAGAGAATAGAGGAAATCATACAGAGCTTTGATGAACAGCTCACCGGTATGGGATTTTCACACGATGAGATCCTTGAACTGCTAAAAGAACACTTCGGGAAGTAAAAAGGAATAAAAAAGAAGGGAAATGATACAATGTTAAAATGCGAACATCTTGTTAAGAAGTATATCACCACCACAGCGATATCCGACCTGTCACTGGAGATTGAGCCGGGACACATATATGCGCTGCTCGGTCCGAATGGAAGTGGAAAGTCAACACTTATGAAGATCATAGCCGGTCTGGTCAAGCCGGATTCAGGAACTATCACAATAGATGGAGTGCCTATGACATACAGGTCAAAGAAAGACATAGCGTATATGCCGACGGAGGCTTTCTTCTTCGGATATATGAACTGTAAAGACATAGGAAAGTATTACAAAGATTTCTTTGATGACTTTGACTATGACAAATACATGGGATTGCTTGCTGAGATGGAGCTGAATCCAGATCAGAAGGCGAAGAGCATGTCTTCAGGAATGCTGGCAAAGCTCAAGATAGCGGTTACTCTGTCCAGAGACAGCAGGATCGTTATGCTTGATGAGCCACTGAATGGAATAGACATCATAGCTAGGGAGAAGATCATCAGCACGATTGTCCGGAATATATCGGATGACACAGCCGTGCTCATGTCAAGCCACCTTGTGGATGAGCTTGAGAGGATCGTGGATCACGCATTCTTTATCAAGAATGGCACCTGTGTGCTTCAGGGTGATGCGGAGGAGCTGCGAGTGAGCAGGGGCAAGTCGATAGTTGATATGTATAAGGAAATATATGCATAGTTAGATGAAGGAGAGATAGATATTATGTTAAAGATGATGAAATATGAATACAGACGTGGAGTATTTCCACTTCTGGTGGTTATAACGGCTCTTGCGGCAGCAGAATTGCTGTTCCTGATTGGAATATTTGCAGAAAAAGATCTGCTAACTGGACTTGGTATCACCTTCCTTGTGCTGGGAGGCTGGGCTTCGTTTATGTTCGTCTTGATATATGGTGTGATAATATACAGTCAGGATCTGAAGAACAAGACTGGGTATATGGTGTTTATGACGCCAATTTCAAATTACAAGATTATCGGGGCAAAGCTGCTTTCAATCCTGCTCACCGGTGCGACACTCGTGGCCTTTCTTGGACTGCTTATAGTTGTTGATTATAACCTGCTTAAGTCACATAACGGCGGTGTAGCTGGTGCTGAGATTGTGCTGGATGAAATTCTGGGGACAAGAGGATTATCAATAGGAAGTGTCATTGCAAATGTTGCAGGGCTTATAGCAATAGCACTTATTCAATTCTATACAATGATCACTATAGCGTACCTTGCAGTGTCACTGTCTTCAACAGTACTTCAGAACAAGAAGATAAAGGGTGTTGTCAGCTTTATACTTTTTGTGGCTCTTTATGTGCTGGTGAGCTACATAGCATACAAGCTTCCGCACCTTGGGAAGAACGTGCAGGTGGAGACTATGCTTGACGCGATGTATAAGAACATACCGCAGCTTATTCTCTATGTTGTATGCATGATCGGCAGTTATATAGGAAGTGCGACACTGCTTACTAAGAAGATCAGTTTATAATGTAATGAGAGGAATGCATTAAGATGGCAGTAGATATGAGGAATGGTGATGTGATGAAATGGTTTAGATACCTGGTTACAGGAGTCTGCACAGGAGTCATAGTAGTGCTCCTTGTACCTGTGGCTGTGTGTGGGATCTGTGCATATGGTGTGTGGCGGCTGCTCAATATGGTAACAGGCGGAAATAAAGAGCCACGCAGGACGATGATAAAGCAGAATTTATAAATGTATATTTTTAATCAACAAGATAACCCGGAGTGAGAAAATGTCTCACTCCGGGTTATTGACGTTCGGGGAGGAATCCTGTAGTATTTTCACTAGAGTTAGACAAGGCTAACCAAACCTATTTGCCACAAGGAGGTTTTGTATGAGTGAAAATACATGGGAGATCATGAAGGGCATGGAGCTCGGTGACGTGGAACTTCAGATGGCACTTCAATGTGCACCGGTGATAACGGGTGTCAAGGTGTCAAATCTGCTGAACATAGAACTCAGCGGATATCGTCAGATGGTGGAGATACTGAAGGACAGTGATATATGTATGTACACACTGGGAGCAACCTGTGGCAGGGTAAATGTATTTATCTACAATGCGGCAAAGCTCAGGGCATTTGTTCAGAGGGATGATGTGCAAAGACTTATGTCTGAGCTGGGATATGCGGACATGGAGCTTTCTGAGATACTTGCGGTGTTTCGTGAAAAATATCAGCAGTACTTAAAGAGCAGAGGAAGATTTACCTCAAAACAACCGGCACATGAAGATCAGGCTTGTGGCGATGGATCTCTTGGCAAGGAGTGGTTCCCACACGAGATGGGCTTGTTGCTGGGATACCCGCCAGAGGATGTGGAGGGATTTATTCTGCAGAACGGAAGAAATGCACTTTGCTCCGGTTATTGGAAGGTATATGAGGATGCTGAATCAAAGCGGAGAACATTTCATATATTTGAATGTGCGGAAGAGAGACTTATTCAATTTCTTTCAAATGGACTGCATATGAGGGATATCATGGGGATGTACACGGCGAGCAGAAACGCGGCGTAGAAGTATATGGAAAGATGCAGATAAACACAGTTTACAAGGATGTATAGGGAAAGCCCCCTTTTACATATAATTTCATAAGGAGGATTATTATGAGCAAAATTAATATCGTATTCTGGACACAGGGCGGAAATACACAGATGATGGCAGAGGCTGTCGCAGACGGCGTGAGAGAGGCCGGAAAGGAAGCAGAGGTAGTATTCGTAAGCAGCATCACGCCTGATGCTCTCAAGGATGAGCCGGTGTTTGCACTTGGATGCCCGGCTATGGGAGCTGAGGTTCTTGAGGAGGCTGAGATGGAGCCATTCGTTGCTGAGGTTGAGGGATTTGCAGCAGGCAAGAAGATCGCACTCTTCGGTTCATATGGATGGGGAGATGGCGAGTGGATGCGCGACTGGGAGGCGAGAATGCAGTCAGCAGGCGCAGAACTCGTAGGCGGAGCCGGACTTATGTGCCATGAGACACCTGACGCAGAAGGCCTTGAGGAGTGTAAGGAGCTTGGACGCCAGCTGGCAAATGCGTAGGTGACGGACGGCACGGACGATAAAAAATAACCATATGTATGCAGTCACGTTCGGCAACTGTCGCTTCAACTTGCTTCTATCTGCACGCATCTCCGACCGCGATAAGGACGTTGCGGATCTCCGATGCGGCAAGAAGCGTTGAAGCTCGGTTGCCGTCACTACCGACTGGCATATATATGGTTATTTTTTATCTACGTGCCTGGTCGTGGGGATATAAAAAGAGCCGCTTGAGAAAATCTGTAATTTGAATGTGATTCTCTCAGGCGGTTCTTTTTTGTGTTGAATTTGTTCTTAGTGTCCTGCGTACTGAGCTTTGTGGGCGCCGTGGCGCTTAATGTGTGCTGTTATGTATGGAGCTATTGTAACATGTTTGTCCATGGCATTTCCAACTATGGCGATTCCCTTGCCCATGGTGAAGGCAGCTAGGACTGTGCCAATTCCCAGACCGTAGATATGACCGAGGATAAAACCTGTCATGGCAGCTGTCGTTGCAAGGCAGATTACATCAAACGAAATCTTAACCTTGGAATATTTTGCCGATATAATCTCAGACAGCTCTCTTGGGAAAAGGTCTGTCGGGATGATCGGAAGTCCACATCTGTTGGACAGTGCGATTCCGATACATATCAAAATGTAACTTATCACAAAGTAAAGGATTCTCCATGGGAGGGCAGTTGGCAAAGCCCCGATCCACATCTCATGGATATCCAGCATCTTGCCAAATACGAAACCAACTATGAAGCTGCACAGATATTGGGGAACGAATTTCTTTCTCATGATCATGAGGGTGAGAATAAGTACGCCCTGAAATATGTATGTCCAGGTTCCGAGAGTCAGTCTTGGAAGAACCAGCGAGAATGCGTATGGCACGCTGGATATTGCCGATATTCCTGCTGCAGAATAGAGCATGAGAACCACTCCGAAACTGTTGATGGTGACTGCTGTTATCAGGGCGATCTCGCCCCACATGTTATGCAGATGTGCATTTCCTGATTGAGTATTCATTTTCTGCTTTTCCTCATTTCTTTCATATATGATGCGTTTTATAACATATACTTTGATTTCCCCAGCATCAGGGGAGCTTTAATTGTCTAAGACTTCATATATATATCCCTGCGGTTTTTGATTGTAGCACCGACAACATCACATAACAAATAAATAGTTTTTATGGTTTGATAGATTTTGTCTATAAAAAATATTCGGATTGTATTAAAATATGAATAGGATCATGTATAAATAATGAAAAGGGGGAGTTATAAGTGAACCTGTCATATATTAGATATTTTGTTGAACTGGCCCATGTTCAGCATTACACAAATGCAGCCAGAAATCTGAATATAACGCAGCCAAGCCTCAGTCACGCAATATCCCAGCTTGAGGAAGAACTTGGGGTAATGCTTTTTGAAAAGAATGGGCGCAATACGGAGCTCACTGCATTTGGCAGAGAATTCCTTGCATGTGCAGAGCGTTCGCTTGGCACTCTTGATGCGGGGGTAGAGTCCATACAAAAGGAGGTTGCCGGGGATGGCGTGATACGGCTTGGTCTAATAAGACCTCTTGGAATGGAATTTGTACCGCGTCTGGCAGCGGAGTATTTGAAGAAAGCTGAAAACAGAAATGTGTCGTTTACATTTCATACAGGGACCACAGGGCAATTGCTTGATGATCTTGCGGCTAGAAAATATGACATGGTTTTCTGTTCAAGACCGCCTGAGACGATGGGATTTTCCGCCGTTCCTGTCGGCAGACAGGATCTTGTTGTCATAGCACCGTCGGGACATTATTTGGCAGATAGGGATTCGGTGACACTCGAGGATACACTGGGATATAAACATGTATATTTTTCGAAGGGATCTGGAATGAGAAGCCTGGTGGATGAGATGTTTGAAGGACTTGGCAAAGCTCCTGAGATAGCATGCGAAACGGAGGAGGATGAGGTCATAGCCGGACTTGTGGCAGCAGGGTTTGGAATAGCGGTAGTCCCTTACATGGATATACTCAAAAGGCTTGATGTGAAGGTTCTTAGCATAAAACATCAGCTGGTTGACAGGCTTTATTATGTTGTTCATGACAGCCGGACATATATGTCCCCTGTGGCGACAAAATTCCATAAATATGTGTTATCTAGTAATTGACAAATTAAGGTATGATATATAGAATGGTTCTCATATGAACTTATAAAATTGAGAAAATGTTGCACAAATCAAATTGTACAATTACTATAATAAATCGCCAGGAAGTTTAAGGGGGCGCATAGTTAGTGGATAGGACTGCTGTATTTAATATAGCATTTGAAATGTGGGGAATATTAATCTGTCTGTTTGCATTTGTGGTTATATTCCTTCAGAAGAATAATAATAGAGATAAAAAGAATGTGAGTCTATGTATGGAGGCTGCATGTATCATCCTGCTGGCTGCAGATATGTTGTCATGGTATTATCAGGGAAAAACAGGACAGACAGCCTATTACATGCTGAAGATAAGCAATTTTGCCGTGTTCTTTATCAACTATTTATATATGACTCTGTTTACGTTTTATCTTCTTGTCATTCTCAACAGAGGAGAGACGAAGATGCCAGCGAAAGCAAGGGGCGTGGTAGTTCTGAGTGCTGCTGGGATAGTCCTGCTCATTATATCCCAGTTC
>NZ_JBEHVV010000074.1:0-13490 GCF_040227395.1 Coprococcus sp. RTP21428st1_C9_RTP21428_210409 | reverse complement strand
GATAAGGACAGTCAAGAAATCAGGAGCTGCCGTGAGATATGAGACGACAGATACATCTGAGAGGACCATGGGTTACACCAAGAGAGTCCAGGATCTGACTGCGGGAGCTGTATCTTCATCACTGAACGGCAGGAAGGATGTCCTGTCTGTAAGATATTCTCTCACATGGTACAGAGACTGGGGCGCATCAGGATATGTTATATCAGGCCTCAACAGCAGTACAGGCAAGATAGAGACCATCAAGAAGATAAAATCGGGAAAAAAGACATCATATACATTTACAAACACAAGTGCCAAGGGCAAGGAGCGCAAATACTCTCAGATATATGTGAGACCATATAAGGGAAAGGCAAGAGGCGAGGATAACACTCTGTGGAATTCAGAGATGCCAAGTGCAAAGCGTGTTAAGGCTGTAAAGAAGAGCACAACATCGACCAAGATAACATGGTCTGCTGTAAGCGGGGCAAAGGAATACTATGTATACAGAACTACAGAGCTCGGTGTACGCCAGTACATAGGATCGACAAAGGCAACTAACTTCACGGATGTGAACGTGACAGACGGAATGAAGTATACATACTCTGTTGTTGTAGGCACAGACTTTGGATTCAGCAGCGGATATGATTTGTATAGCAGTGACTATACACATAAGCTTGCATCACCGGCCATAACAAAGGTTGTAAACGGTTCCAAGGGTACAGCGACTGTAACATGGAAGAAGGTTACAAATGCAACCAGATACTATGTATATCGTTCAACCAGCAAGAATGGAACATACAAGCTGGTCGGCAAGACTGGAGCTACAAAGCTTTCATACATGAACAAGAAGCTCAAGAAGGGAACGACCTATTACTACAAGGTTGTGGCTTCAACAGTTAATGATGGAGGAAAGACAGTCAAGTCAGTTGCATCACATGCAAAGGGAATAAAGATCCGCAAATAGATGAAAAGGGGTAAACTATGAAGAATAGATTGATAAAGAAAGCTTTATGCGTGGCGCTTGCTTCAACCATGGTGTTTGGTGAGGCATTGCCAGCAATGGCAGCAGACGGCAGTGCAGATGTACAGTCCGCTCAGGCTGAGGTGGCGTTTGCTGAAGAAGCATCCATAACATATTTTAGTGTAGGAGGTCAGGATACCGTAAGCAGCGGTTCTGTACATATAAGTGCCGCGGGATATGGAACAGAGGCTGTTCTCTATGTAAATGGAGCATGGTATGACTCGTGGACAGACAGTGACTATGACGGAAGCTGGCATGTGGATACGGAATTCAGAGGAGTTGCCGGTGCGACATATCAGTTTAAGCTGGTAGTCAGTGATGACAATGGACAGACGGTGTCGCAGGAGTCGGGAAAGATATATTTTGAAGCACCTAAGTTCAGCCGCAGCAGGAAGCCTTCAGAATACGTATCATATTCTACGGGAGATACCGGATATAGAGAATTAGGTGGAGTATCTGTGTCGTTCCCATTTGACAGCTACGTACAGAATGATATCTGGTATGAGGTGTACAGATCCACAAAGCCATCAGGAGGCTTTACGAGGATTTTGTCAGGCGCCGGTTACATGTATGGAGCTTCTGAAGTGAGGTATTATGATAATAATGTAAAAGTAGGAAATACCTATTACTATATGGCGAAGATAGTAACCGGAACTGACTCATACAATAAGACATCCAGGGTTGTAGAGACATCAGCCGTTGCAAAGGTGGACTGCAGGCTTGGAACAGCGGAGCTTTCAGTCGATAGAGGCGCAAAGGGTGCTGATATAACGGTAAGCGATTACGGCGCTGCTAACCAGTTCGATCTGTACCGTTCAACTTCAAAGACAAAGGGCTTTAAGAAGATAAAGACGATATACACACCGGAGTATACAGATACAACAGTTAAGGCTGGAAAGACATACTACTACAAGGTAGTTCCAAAGTATTATGATGCCTCTACCAGAGCGGTTTCAAAGGGAACTGCAAGTGAGGTCCGCGGCGTAAAGATACTCATGGGTACCACAGAGCTCACAGCGGTTCAGAACACAAAGAGCTCAGTAAAGCTCACATGGGATAAGGCAGCCGGAGCAAATATGTATGAAGTCTGGTATATGAGATCCGATATATCGGGAGACAGATATAAGAGAGCTGTTGCGACAAAGGGAACATCATGCACCATCAAG
This sequence comes from Coprococcus sp. RTP21428st1_C9_RTP21428_210409, assembly GCF_040227395.1. Classification (NCBI taxonomy): domain Bacteria; kingdom Bacillati; phylum Bacillota; class Clostridia; order Lachnospirales; family Lachnospiraceae; genus Coprococcus; species Coprococcus sp. RTP21428st1_C9_RTP21428_210409. The sequence goes on along the minus strand of NZ_JBEHVV010000074.1, from coordinate 11,324 downwards.
GGACTTGCATCTGGCGCTGAGTATTCATTCAAGCTTAAGAGCCAGAGTGTTTCAGGCGGAAAGGTCATTTGTGAGAACGTGACATACAAATGGCTCCAGACCGGATACACAGAGAGCGTGAGAGAGCTCGAGGCTGTCTCATCCACGGTATCTGCAAGCAAAGACAAGAAAAACCTGACGATATACACCAATCTCAAGTGGAACAGAGTCTGGGGAGCTTCAGGCTACAAGATATTTGCGAGAAATAACTACACAAATAAGCTTGAGCAGGTTGCAGTGATCAAATCTGCAGCCAGAAATACATACAAGTTCAAGAATACAGGAAGCAGCAGTAAGGGTATTAAGTATTACTCTGCATACGTAGTGCCATACAAGGGTAAGAAGCAGGGCGAGATGACATCCGTCAGCGTCAACTATATCCCTCTTGCTAAGAATGTAAAGGCTGTGAGAAAGTCCACATCCGAGGTCAGAGTTACATGGTCAGCGGTGCCTGGTGCAGATTCTTACACAGTATACAGAATGAACCCTGTTCTCGGCACAACCCAGTGGCTGGGACAGACAACGTCAACAAACTTCAGTGACCGCAAGCTCACGACCAAGCTTGAGTATACATATTTTATACAGCCATCGACAATTGTCAGCGGGGTTAACTGCAGCATTGACTATGAAGTTGCAAAGCAGTATAAGGCAGTGTATACACATGCTGTAGGTACACCAAAGATGTCAGGTGCATCTAACACCGGAGCCAAGAAGATCACAGTAAAGTGGAGTAGTGTTACAGGAGCGAAGAACTACGTAGTATATCGCGCAACAAAGAAGAATGGTAAGTACTCTAAGATCGGTACAACATCATCATGCAGCTTTACAGACAAGAAGGCTGCAAAGGGCAAGACATACTATTACAAGGTCGCTGCAGTGGCAGTTAACGACGGTGGATGTGCTGCTCAGTCAGCATACTCCAAGACCGCCAGTGCCAAGAGCAAAAAGTAATGGCATATGTTAGGTAATAACAAGCAGTAGATATATTTGCGGGAAAACATATATACATGCATGGAAATGTGGTAGATATGTTTTCCCTTTTTTGTGGGAAAATGCTTGCGGAAATGCAAAAAAAGTGGTTGACATACCAATGCAAACAGTATATTATATTAACGTTCGTTGTGAACATGCGGAAGTGGCGGAATTGGCAGACGCGCAGGCTTCAGGTGCCTGTGGTAGCAATACCGTGTGGGTTCAAGTCCCATCTTCCGCATTTTTTTATACCATAGTATGCGGAAATGCTGAGCTGTGGAGTCAATAATTTATGATATTTAGGAGGTATGTGCGGCAATGGCAGAGAAGAAGAATGTGGTTACTTATTCAGGTCTCAAGAAGATAGAGGAAGAGCTTCAGAATCTGAAGGTTAATAAACGTAGAGAGATCGCAGCTAAGATCAAAGAGGCCAGAGAACAGGGAGATCTGTCAGAGAATGCAGAGTACGATGCAGCCAAGGACGAGCAGAGAGACATCGAGGCAAGAATCGAGCAGCTTGAGGCCATGCTCAAGAATATAGAAGTAGTCGACGAAGATGAGGTCGATACAGGAGTTGTAGGTATCGGATGTAAGGTAGTTGTATATGACTACGAGTTCGATGAGAAGATCGAGTACGATATCGTTGGTTCATCACAGGCGGATATCATGAACAACAAGATCTCAGATGAGTCACCTGTTGGAATGGCACTCAAGGGTGCAAAGGTTGGCGAGGAGGTTCTGGTGGAGGCACCGGACGGAGAGTTTAAGTACAGGGTACTTGATATTAAGAGACAGGAGCTGTAAGAGAAGATGGCAGAGCAGAATAACAAGGGAAAAGATCAGGATCTTAATAAGCTGCAGATGGTGCGCCGCGAGAAGCTGGCAGACCTTCAGGCGGCAGGCAAGGATCCATTTGTCATAACAAAGTATGATGTGCAGCAGCACAGCGCAGATGTGAAGGAGATGTACACAGCACATGAGGCAGAGCTTCTGGCTGGTAGACAGACACCTTCAGTTGAGGACCTTGAAGAGGCAGAGAAGAGAGAAGTTTTAAACAACGATTACAATGAGAGAAGAGCCATAATGGATGCTTCACCTATCAATGTGAGTATCGCAGGACGTATGATGTTCAAGCGTGTCATGGGTAAGGCTTCTTTCTGTAACATTCAGGATCTTAAGGGCAACATTCAGGTGTATGTTGCAAGAGATCAGATCGGTGAGGAGTCATACGCTGACTTCAAGAAGTCAGATATCGGTGATATATATGGAGTTAAGGGATATGCATTCAGAACAAAGACTGGTGAGATATCCATACATGCAGAGGAGATCACACTTCTCTCTAAGTCACTCCAGATCCTTCCTGAGAAGTTCCACGGACTGACAGATACAGATATGAGATATCGTCAGAGATATGTGGATCTCATCATGAACCAGGACAGCAAGGAAGTATTTATCAAGAGATCACAGATATTAAAGGAGATCCGTAACTTCCTGGCAGGACGTGACTTCATGGAGGTTGAGACACCTATGCTGGTCAGCAATGCCGGTGGTGCCGCAGCCAGACCATTTGAGACACATTACAATGCACTCAATGAGGATGTAAAGCTCCGTATATCACTTGAGCTCTACCTGAAGAGACTTATCGTCGGCGGTCTTGAGAGAGTATACGAGATCGGACGAGTATTCCGTAACGAGGGTGTTGACACACGTCACAACCCTGAGTTCACTCTGATGGAGCTGTACCAGGCATACACAGATTACTATGGTATGATGGAGCTCACAGAGTCCATGTTCCGTTACCTAGCAGAGAAGGTATGCGGAAGCACCAAGATCTCATACAACGGAATCGAGATCGACTTTGGCAAGCCATTTGAGCGTCTGACTATGGTTGACGCTATCAAGAAATATACAGGTGTTGATTTTGACCAGGTTGCTGATGACGCTGAGGCGAAGAAGATCGCTGACGAGCATCACGTAGAGTACGAGGAGCGCCACAAGAAGGGCGACATCGTGAACCTGTTCTTCGAGGAGTTCTGTGAGGAGAAGCTGATCCAGCCTACATTCATCATGGATCATCCGATCGAGATCTCACCACTTACGAAGAAGAAGCCTTCAGACCCTACAAAGGTTGAGCGTTTCGAGCTCTTCATCAACACATGGGAGATGTGTAACGCTTACTCAGAGCTGAACGATCCTATCGATCAGCGTGAGAGATTTGCCGCTCAGGATGCGAATGCCGCAGCCGGAGATGACGAGGCTGAGCACACAGATGAGGATTTCCTCAATGCGCTTGAGATCGGTATGCCTCCAACAGGCGGTATCGGTTATGGTATAGACAGACTGGTTATGCTCCTTACAGATTCACAGGCGATCAGAGATGTTCTTCTGTTCCCGACTATGAAGAGTGAGGGTGGTTCAGATTCTGATTCAGTATCTGAGACAGCCGGTGACAACAACGGATTCTTCACACCAAACGAGAAGATCGATTTCTCCAAGGTAGATATAGAGCCACTTTTTGCTGATGAGGTTGATTTCGAGACATTTTCAAGATCAGACTTCAGAGCGGTAAAGGTTAAGGAATGTTCAGCAGTGCCAAAGAGCAAGAAGCTCCTTCAGTTCACACTGGATGACGGCACAGGCACAGACAGAACCATCCTCTCAGGAATCCATGCATTCTATGAGCCAGAGGAGTTAGTCGGCAAGACACTTATTGCAATAACAAACCTTCCACCTAGAAAGATGATGGGAATCGATTCATGCGGTATGCTTCTTTCAGCTATCCATGAGGAAGAGGGCGAGGAGAAGCTTCACCTTCTGATGGTTGACAACCATATTCCTGCAGGTGCGAAGCTCTATTAAGATGAGAAAACTGAGCCTTGCGGCGGTGTGCGCTTGCGAACACCGACATAAGGCGAAAAACACACGGAGACGTCAGTCGACGTGATGTAAAGATGTACCGTTTTACCAAATAGACGGGACATACTTCATTTGATAAAAATGAAAAACAGCGATTTACATCAAAATTACATCATTTGATGCAGAAATCGGTGTAAGTAAGAAAAAATTGTATGATTAGTACGATGAATGGGCAATTCCAATTGGAATTGCCCATTTTTGAAAAGAGGAAAAATATGAATATTAAGGTATATCTTGGTGCAAACGAAGGTAATAATCCCTCTGCAATTTCTTTACTTCCGTGATACAAAATCAAAACTTTTCTCCTTCATCCTATACTTCCTCGGTGTCACTCCATACTTCTGTTTAAACGCCTTGATAAAATGGCTGCAGTCACAAAATCCTGTCTCCTGGCTGATATAAGTTAGGTCAAAATCTGTGAATTGCAATAAGTCCTCCGCTTTTTGCAGTCTTACCGTGAGAATCATCTCCTTGCAGGTCTGTCCATAGTACTCCTTGAATATTGCGGCAAAATACGAATAACTCATATGAAATTTTTCTGCCAGCTCCGCCACCGAGAGATCTTCCTGGTAGTGCTGTGAAATGTACTCAGATACCTCTGTAAATTTTTCGCTTAATACAGTTTCCTTTTTCCTTTTTTTTATCTGAAAGCCTTCCTGCTTCCAGATACGAAGAATTTCTGCCATAAGAAGACAATAATTCGAATGCATAATAATGTCATAACCAAATTGCTTTTCTTCTAACGCCTTCACTGATCCCTGAATCAGCTGCTTCATTTTTTCCTGATTAAATTTCTCTTTCGAAAAATAAACCGATAGCTTCTGCTCCACTGCGGCCATGGCGATCAGACTCGAAATCGATGGAAGTGCTGAACCGGATATATTCAGATGTGCCGGATCGAATTTCAGGACATAGTAACGGATTGGAAGCTGTCCTGTTGAATAAATTGCATGAGCCATCTGTGGATAAAATACGATCAGATCTCCCGGTTCCAATACATAATTCTCTTCTCCTGCCTCTACATACGCCTTTCCCTCCACCATGTAAAGAATCTCCACAAAATAATGCCAATGTGGAAGAATTGGGAACATCTCAGATGTCTGTGCATCAAATAAAAAGGCTTCATATGGTTTGTTTAATTTGTCTAAACATTCAAAATAAGGTTTCACAGATTATCTCCATCATAGATTTTTACAATTTTGTAATAGATTCATTATATCATATCTTTTTTCTACATGATATACTTCCAGCAGAAAATAGAACTATATAATTCGAAAGACAGGAGGTTTTTACCAAAATGAAAATTCAAAATCAACTTGGATATATTAAAGGAATTACATTTGCCCCATTTCACAAACGTGGTTCTCTTTCTACACAGACTGCCCGTGACAGTTTTGATTATATGATAGAACACACTGCTGCTGATTTCGTAATCCTTGCTCCTGTAGGGCTACAGGACCACGCACACTCAGAAGAGATCTGTTACACTTCCAGTGCCACATTCTCAGATGAAGAATTAATCAATATGATCCGCTATGCAAAAAGCAAGCGCATCCGTGTTGCCTTGAAACCTACCGTTAATTGTAAAAATGGTGTCTGGCGTGCTTACATCAGTTTCTTTGAAAAAGATGTTCCATGTGAACCGAAATGGGAAAACTGGTTTGCCTCTTACACAGAATTCCAGACACACTATGCCAAAATTGCAGAAGCCGAACAATGTGATCTTTTTATTGCAGGATGTGAGATGGTAATGACGGAACACCGCAGTGAAGAATGGAGAAACGTAATCGCTGCGATCCGAAACTATTACCACGGACCTGTTTCCTATAATACCGATAAATATCAGGAAGAAAATGTAACCTGGTGGGACTGTGTCGACATGATTTCTTCCAGCGGATATTATCCGATTGATCAGTGGGAACAGGAACTTGACCGTATTGAAAAAGTCGTTCAGAAATTCAAGAAACCATTTTTCTTCGCCGAAGCAGGATGCATGTCCAGAAAAGGATCCTCACTGGTGCCTAACAACTGGGCAATTCAGGGAGATTTACGTCTGGAGGAACAGCCAGACTGGTATCGTGCTATGTTTGAGGCCTGTGCAAAGCGCTCATGGGTCAATGGTTTTGCCATGTGGGAATGGGCTCCGGTTCTTCCGTCCAGAAGTATTGCATCAAGAGATACCAGCTACGAAATCTGCAACAAACCGATACAGGAGGTTATTAAAGACTACTATGGGAGAGACACAAGAAAATAACATACAACAAACTTCAGAACAGGATCTCTGGCAGGAAGAAGCTGCCATGATGCACATCTTCAGCCGGAACAGAAAAAATAACCTGCGCACGCTTCTTTCTCTTTTCAAGGGACACTATGGCGCGCTGGTTGGTTCCATTTTCTTTTTCATTATCAAGCATTCCCCAACCTGGGTTCTTCCAATCGTCACAGCTAATATTATCAATGCAGTGACAGACCACAACGGGAATATTACCAAAATTCTGATTCTGAATACCATCCTTATGATTGCATTTCTGGTACAGAACATACCAACCAACTACATCCATACCTGGCTCTATGCTAAAACGGTACGAACAGTAGAGAAAGAACTGCGAGAAGCCCTAGTCTGCAAGCTTCAGCAATTGTCGATTACCTATCACAAGGAAATGCAGTCCGGAAGGCTTCAGTCGAAGATCATGCGAGATGTAGAACAGATACAAAATCTTGCATCTCAGATTTTTATCTCTCTTTTGACTATCATTCTGAACATTGGTGTATCCTTCGGAGTGGTCATCTTCAAAAGTCGGATCGTATTTCTTTTCTTCCTCTGCACGATACCGGTTTCTGTTTTGATCATTGTTGGTTTTAAAGGAAAAATCAAAAACCATAACCGTGCTTTCCGTAAAGAAATGGAAGAAACTTCTGCAAAAGTAATGGAAATGGTTGAAATGATTCCTGTAACTAAAGCTCACGCTCTGGAAGATCAGGAAGCCCGTAAAATGAGTGAACAGCTTCGTAAAGTTGCTGAAAAAGGGCTTCAGCTTGATATGATTCAGACATACTTTTCTTCAATCAGCTGGGTTGCATTTCAGATCTTTCAGGTATTCTGTCTTGCATTTACAGCCTACATTGCATGGAAAGGAATCATCGGTGTCGGAGATATCACCTTATACCAGACTTATTTTTCCAGCATCGTCGCTCAGATTGCAAGTATTGTGACTTTGCTGCCAATCATTGCGAAAGGCCTGGAATCCGTTGAATCGATTGGTGATGTGCTTTGTGCAAATGATATTGAGGACAACTGTAGGAAGAAAAAAGTAGTTGATCTGAAAGGTGAGATTACATTTCAGGATGTATCTTTTACTTATAAAGGCAATGAAAAACCGGTATTAAGTCATCTGAACTTCAAGATTCAGCCGGGGGAAACAGTTGCCTTTGCCGGTGGTTCCGGCTCTGGAAAAACAACAATCCTCAATCTTGCCATCGGTTTCCTGAAAGCTGACAGCGGACAGGTATTGGTTGATGGAAATGACCTGATGGAACTGGATCTGCACAGCTACCGAAAGCAGATTGCCGTCGTTCCACAACAGTCCATTCTCTTCACCGGAACTCTCCGCGAGAATATCACCTATGGATCTGAATCTATCTCCGAGGAACAGTTATGGAATGTCATACGTGCAGCCAACCTGGAAGAAGTTGTCCAGAAACTGCCTGATGGTCTGGACACGATGATCACAGAACATGGGGAAAATCTTTCTGGCGGACAACGGCAGCGCATCTCCATTGCCCGTGCATTTTTACGGAATCCGAAGATCCTGATTCTGGATGAGGCAACTTCTGCGCTTGACAGCATCTCTGAAAAGAAGATTCAGGATTCAATCCAGAAACTTGTGAAAGGACGTACCACACTGATCGTAGCCCACCGTCTGTCTACCATTCGCAATGCTGACCGGATTGCTGTGATTGAAAAAGGAAATGTTCTGGAATGTGGCTCTTACGAAGAATTGCTAGAGAAAAAAGGCGCATTTTATCGGATGGAGAAAATGTAAAAAATCATTAGGATATTTGAGTCCTATAGAGTACAGACATAGACTTGGATTGGTCACTTATATAGTCCAAGAAAATGTCCGCACCCTCCACTCATCACATATATGGAGTTAGCAATCGCAGTTTTCACTTCTTCTTCTTTTTTTGCACCAAAACAGTTAGAAACGATTACGCCTATGCCGGAGGAAAGTCCCATACATAATGAGAAAAATAAGAAACTTATCATGCCTACAGAACCAACAGCTCCATAATAGTAGTTATTCCTATTATAGATGGGCTTTAGTTTTATATTTCCGACTTTCTGGTTTTCCGATATTCCCTCGGAGAAAATCCCTTCAGCTTATGAAATAATCGGCTGAAATAGAGCTGGTTATCGTAGCCTACAATCTTAGATATTTCATTGATGGAATAGTTGGTTGTCTCAAGCAAGACCTGTGCGTTGTTGACACGGAGCGCAACAATAAACTGCATAGGAGTAGAACCCGTGAACTTCTTGAAGCTTCGTATGAACCAACTGACGCTCATCCCCTTGGATGTCGCATACTCTTCTATATTGATATCACGGTTATAATTTTCGTTAAAATATGTCATGGCGGTATCCATCTCGTGGTCGAGATATTCATTTTTTAAAACTTGCTCTCTGGTAAGCTCACGTTGGAATATGATCAGAAGATGACGGAGCAATAATGTGAGCATTTCTTCGTAGTTATCCTGACAACGTTGTAATTCTATAATAATTCTCTTAAATATACGCTCATATTCCATGGATGTACCAACCGGGAATATTCTCTCGTTATCTGGGAAACCATATTTTCTTAGGATATTTTTTACATCACTTCCAGTAAAATGAATCCAGTAGACTTCTGTCTTATCTTCCCCATAGTATTCATATTTCTGAAGCTCTTTTGGACGGAATATGACAATGTTACCAGCGGGAACAATTGTTTCGTTATCAACAGTATCAAAATGAAAATGTCCGCATCCGGCTGCAATATATATAATCTGAAAATCAACACGTCCTCTTGGGCGATAGGTTGGCATCTTTGGGTGCTCAGACAAACGATAGATTCCGCAGCTACCGACAATCAGTGGTCGGCTTTTATCCTTAAAATCCATATGTGAATGTTTCAAATAACCGGTGTTCATGTACATAGGGCAGCACTCCTTTCACTCGATACAATAATCACGATTTCTTCGTTCTTCGAACTCTCGAAATCGTGCCAGCCATGCGCACTCCGGACTATCGTCCTGCGTGCTTATGACTGTTTACCTATCAAATAGAAAAGTGTCCGATGTTGCAAGCAGTTCGTCCACTTTTCTGCTTGATGGGATTATTGTATCATTTTGTGCATATTTTGTCCATTCTAGTTTATAGACATAAGAAATGGATTAAGGTAATATAAATCTAACAAAAGCGAGAAGGAAAAAAAGCAGACAGTAAGAAGAAAACTGTTTGCAGGGTTACAAGCAACAAAAAAGTGTATAAACTGTATGAATGAAGGAGGATTATTTATGATCGTGCCACGTTACTATGAGGACTTAAGTGTATTACATGACAATACGATGCCGGCGAGAGCTTATTACATGCCGGCTTCCAAGCGGATGGATGACCTGGTAGAGCACAGAGAGCTGTCAGACAGAATGCAGCTATTGAATGGTACATGGAAGTTTCAGTATTTTGACAGCATCTATGATATGAAGGATGCCTTTTATGAGGATGGTTATTCGGTTGAGGGCTTTGATGAGATCAAAGTTCCGAGTGTATGGCAGATGGCAGGTTATGATACACACCAATACACAAATATCCGTTACCCATTTCCGTTTGATCCGCCATATGTGCCACAGGATATTCCATGTGGAGCTTATGTGCATACCTTTGACTATGCAAAGGATGCTGCAGCACCAAAGGCATATCTTAACTTTGAAGGTGTGGATAGCTGCTTTTATGTATGGTTAAACGGCACCTATGTAGGCTACAGTCAAGTGAGCCACATGACCAGTGAGTTTGATGTGACAGACGTATTGCGGGAAGGAGAGAACCGGATTTCCGTGCTTGTGATGAAGTGGTGCGACGGTTCGTACCTTGAAGATCAGGACAAGTTCCGTATGAGCGGAATCTTCCGTGATGTGTATCTCTTAAAACGTCCGGAAAAGGGAATCCGTGATTATCGCATTACAACACAATTAGATTCAGACATTGCAAGGATAAATCTTACAGCAGCATTTTACGAGCCGACAGAGGTTCGGGTAAAGCTCGAGGATAAGAATGGAGCAGTTGTTTCCGAGGGTGTTATTTCCGAGAGTGGAGAAGCGACTTTTGAGATTGTAGATTATACACTCTGGAATACAGAGAATCCGTATCTGTATACGATTATTCTGGAGACGGAGCAGGAGGTAATCGTAGACCATATAGCACTCCGCAAGATCGAGATCAAGAATCAGGTAATCTACTTAAATGGACAGAAGATTAAATTCCGTGGTGTGAACCGCCATGACTCCGATCCGGTCACCGGATTTACAATTAGCATGGAGCAGATCAAGACAGACCTTACCCTGATGAAGCAGCACAACTTCAATGCCATTCGTTCCAGCCATTATCCAAATGCACCATTTTTCTATGAAATGTGCGACCGCTATGGATTTATGGTGATTGACGAGGCAGATATCGAAGCACACGGACCATTTATGCTGTATCGAAAAGAGGATACGGATTACAACCGCTTTAAGCGTTGGAATGAGAAAATAGCAGATGATCCGGTATGGGAAGCTGCGATTGTTGACCGTGTGAAGCTGATGGTGGAGCGTGACAAGAACCGGTTCTGTATCGTGATGTGGTCTATGGGAAATGAAAGCGCTTATGGCTGCAATTTTGAGAAGGCACTGGCATGGACAAAGAAGTTCGATTCGGAGCGGATCACGCAGTATGAGAGTGCCAGATACCGCAATTACGATGTAACCTATGATTACGAGAATCTGGACTTATACAGCCGTATGTATCCGGCACTTACTGAGATAGAGGAATATTTGGAAAAGGATGGCAGCAAACCATTCCTTCTGGTGGAATACTGCCACAGTATGGGAAATGGTCCCGGAGATTTTGAAGATTATTTCCAGATGATACAGGCAGAGGATAAGATGTGCGGCGGTTTCGTGTGGGAGTGGTGCGATCATGCAATCGCCCATGGTGTAGCCGAAAACGGCAAGACGGTCTATGCCTATGGCGGCGATCATGGCGAAGTAATCCATGACAGCAACTTCTGTATGGATGGTCTGGTATATCCGGACAGAAGGATACACACCGGACTTTTGGAGTACAAGAATGTATACCGACCGGCAAGAGTAGTATCGTATGATGC